>JAYVOV010000374.1:0-5749 GCA_043757735.1 Burkholderiaceae bacterium | reverse complement strand
GCGCTATCAGGGGCTCGACCGTGCCGAGGGCCGTCGCCAGGTGGTAGCCGATCTCGAACAGCTCGGTCTGCTGGCGGCCACCAAGCCGCACAAGCTGCTGATGCGCCGGGGCGACCGGACCGCTGCGATCATCGAACCGATGCTCACCGATCAATGGTTCGTGGCAATGAGCAAGGACTCGCCGGCAGATTCGCTGCTCGGCGGCAAGAGCATCGCGCAGAGATCGCTCGACGTGGTCGCCGACGGCTCCATCACCTTCGTGCCCGAGAACTGGCGCACCACCTACGACCACTGGCTCAACAACATCCAGGACTGGTGCATTTCGCGCCAGCTCTGGTGGGGCCATCAGATTCCCGCCTGGTACAAGGCTGGTCCCGACGGTCTTGCAATGCACGACGGCAGCGTCTTTGTCGCGCGATCCGAGGACGCGGCCCGCGCGCAGGCTGTGGCCGCCGGCTGGCAGGGCGCGCTGGTGCGCGATCCAGACGTGCTCGACACCTGGTTCTCGTCCGCTCTGGTGCCCTTCTCCACCGTGGTCGACCCTCATGAAGTGTTCCGCGACGGCCGCCCGAACGTGCTGCCGCAGATGCGCCAGTTCCTGCCTTCGTCTGTGCTGGTCACCGGATTCGACATCATTTTCTTCTGGGTCGCGCGGATGGTCATGATGACTGTCGCCTTCACTGGCGGCGTGCCGTTCCGTCAGGTCTACGTGCACGCGCTGGTGCGCGATGCCGAAGGCCAGAAGATGTCCAAGAGCAAGGGCAATACGCTCGATCCCATCGATCTCATCGACGGCGTCGATCTCGACACGCTGGTGGCCAAGCGCACCACCGGGCTGATGAATCCGAAGCAGGCCGAGAGCATTGCCAGACGCACCCGGCGCGAATACCCCCAGGGCATTCCGGCCTTCGGTGCGGATGCGCTGCGCTTCACGTTTGCTTCGCTGGGCACGCCGGGTCGCAACATCAATTTCGACCTCAGCCGCTGCGAGGGCTACCGCAACTTCTGCAACAAGCTCTGGAACGCCACGCGCTTCGTGCTGATGAACTGCGAGAGCCGCGACAACGGCTTCGCGCCGCACACCGCCGACCAGTGCGTGCCCGGCGGCTACCTGCACTTCACGTCCCTCGATCGCTGGCTGACCTCCACGCTGCAGCGGGTCGAGGCCGAGGTCGAGCGCCACTTCGTCGACTATCGATTCGATCTCGCCGCGCGCGCGGTCTATGAATTCGTCTGGAACGAGTACTGCGACTGGTATCTGGAACTCGCCAAGGTGCAGCTGGCGGGCCCTGATGAAGCCGTCCAGCGCGGCACCCGCCGCACGCTGCTCAGAACCCTCGAGACCGTGCTGCGCCTAGCCCACCCGTTCATCCCATTCATCACCGAAGAGCTCTGGCAGAAGGTCGCGCCGCTGGCGATGCGATATGGCGAGCGGGGTATCCAGACCCTGAACGACGCGGCACTGCGCGAGGCCCTCGATACCCAGCGATTCAGCCTGGTGACGCAGGCGTACCCGCGCAGCGATGCCGCCCGCATTGACGAAAAAGCCGAGGCCTGGGTCCAGGCCTTGAAGTCGATGATCGAAGCCTGCCGGGCACTGCGTGGCGAGATGAACGTGCCGCCATCGCAGAAATTGCCGCTGATCGCGGCCGGCGATACCGCGCAGCTGACGTCCTGCGCGCCTTATCTCAAGTTTCTCGCGCGGCTCGAAGACGTGCAGATCGTCGCCGAACTGCCGCAGTCACCGGCGCCGGTTCAGATCGTCGGCAACAACCGCCTGATGCTCGAGGTCGAGATCGATCTCGCGGTCGAGCAGGCGCGGGTCAGCAAGGAGATCGCGCGCGTGCAGGGCGAAGTCGATCGCGCTCAGGCAAAGCTCGGCAATGCCAGCTTCGTAGCACGGGCGCCGACCGCGGTGGTTGCTCAGGAGCGCGCCCGCGTGGCCGGGTTCGAGGCCACGCTGGCGCGACTTCGGGAGCAGCGCCTCAAGCTGGGCTGATCATCGGGTCATTGGCGGCCCGGTGCAACCGGGTTCGCTGCCTCGGCTTCAGCCAACGCTTATGTAGCCGCCATCGACCGGCATCACGGTGCCCGTCATGTATCGCGCGGCATCGGAGCACAGAAACAGGATTGGGTCGGCGATCTCAACCGGCTCGGCCCATCGCCCGATGGGCACCCGCGACAAGATCCCGGCGTTGCGCACCGGGTCTTCGCGCGCGCCGCGCGACAGCTGTGTGACGACCCAGCCCGGCGCCACCGCATTGACGCGGATGCCGTCGGCGGCGTAGGCGCAGGCCAATGACATCGTGAGGTTGCGCACCGCCCCTTTGGAGGCCGAATACGCCGGCTGGCGCGGACCACCGAAGAACGACATCACTGAACCGATGAATACGATCGCGCCCCTGCTGCGAGCCAGCAGCGGTCGGGCGGCCGAACTTACCCGCATGCCGCCCGACACATTCACATCGAGCACCTGATCGAAGACTTCCGGGTCGTGTTCGGCATCGCGGCGGATCACGCCCGCACAATTGATCACGAAATCGAGCGTCGGCAGACCACCGACCAGCACATCGACAGCGGCCTTGTCGGTCACATCGAGGCGACGGATGTCGGCCCCCGCGAAGGCCGGGTTGGTACGCGCGGCATCGAGTTCGACATCGGTCAGCCCGCAGGCGACAACCTCGGCGCCGGCGCGCCGGAACGCTTCGCTGACCGCGCCACCGATACCCGAGACGCCACCGGTAACGAGCACACGACGACCACTGAAATCATAGGAAAAATTCATGACATTCCGTTCAACGGCGCTTGAGGTAGAAGGACCATTCGCGGCCACCGTCTTCGACCGCGACCAGCGCGTTGCCGGTCTGCTTGGCGAACGCGGTGAAGTCGCGCCGCGATCCGGGATCGGTCGAGACCACCTTCAAGACCTGCCCGCTGGAGAGATCGGCCAGGGCTTTTTTGGCCCGCAGTATCGGCAGCGGACAGTTCAGACCACGCGCGTCGACTTCGCGGTCGACCGTCGGCAATTCAGGCGAGGTGCTCATGTGATGTCTCTCGATGCAACTTGAAATGGGGCGGCCGGGCCAGGCAGCGACGAAGCGGTCGCCCCGGCCAGCCCGCAAGTTTAGCCGCTGCGTCACGGCCGGTCGACATACTCCACTGGCTGACCACGGCGCGGCGGGCCGCCGAACTCGCGGGTATCGAAGCGCCCAGCGCAGCGCGGACAGAAATGAAAGTCAGGGTCCATTGAAATTCTCCGAGGAAACGGGGCGCGTCTGATGGCGCATCGCGCTGACACCACCCACGCCGAGCATCGTCGCGACCGCCCAATACAGGGGCGCATAGGCCATCGACCCGACCAGGAACAGGCTCAGCAGGCTGCCGATGCCGCCGAACGCCGTTGGCAGCACCGTCTGCGTGCCATTGACCAGGGTCATGCGCAGACCGACCGCTTCGCCGATCCGGCCAGGCGGACTCACCTGATGCAGAATAGTCATCACCGTCGGCTGCCCGACACCCAGCGCCAGCCCGAGCACGAACGACAGCGCGATCATTCCGTAGTGACTGCCGATCAGCGGCACGGTCAGATAGACACCCGCGGCCATCAGCTGCACCACACCGATCAGCTGCCATGGCGAGAGCCGACGAGCAATGAGCGGCAGGGCCATCCGGACAGAGAAGGTCGCGACCGAAAAAGCCGCCATCACGATGCCGATCTGACTGGCCGTCAGGCCGATGCGCGAGCCCTGGATCGGGACCAGAAACATGAACACGTCCCAGGCGGTTGAAGTGAGCACCACGGCCACGTAGAGCCGGCGCAACTCGGCCGTCTGCAGCAGATCGAGCAGGCGCCCGCCGGTCGGCAGCTGTCCGGGCTCCAGAAGGCTGCGCCCGGAGAACGTCCAGCGCCACTGCAGGAGCGCAAAGGCGACCACGATCAGCACGGTGGAAGCCGCGAACGATGCCCCGAACGAAACACCCGCGCCGGCACGGTCGATGAGGTAGCCGGCAATGATTGGCCCGAAAAACGCGGAGACCGAGAAGCCGACCGCCAGATGGCCAAAGTTGCGCATGCGATCGGCGCCTTCACCGATTTCGCCGGTGAGCTTCTGGATACACAGATGGAACAGCATGAAACCGGTGCCCACGAAGAGGCTGTTGCAGAACAGCGCCGCAATGGCCAACCAGAGCGTCGGCACGATGAGGCCCACGCCCAGCAGCAGCGAACCCAGCAGCATCGGAATACGCGTGCCGACCCGATCGATCCAGCGACCCGCCGTCACCGACAGCAGCATTGGCAGCAGTGCGTACAGAGACAGCAGCAGGCCCACCGTGATGGTGGGCGCTTTCATCTGGATCGCGGCCAGCGAGACCGTCATCCGGCTCGCGGTGAACGCCGTGTGGCTGATCACCGAGAGGCAGATGACCGGAAACAGCGCCGGCAGCCGTTCCTGCACCCGCGAGTTCAAGTCCGTCAGGCGCCCAGCCGCTGGGTCACCCAGGCCGCCACGCCGGCCAGGGCCGCCGGCAGCTGCGAGGGGTCGGTGCCGCCGGCCTGCGCCATGTCGGGACGACCCCCGCCTTTGCCACCCACCTGCTGCGCGACAAAATTGACGAGTTCTCCCGCCTTGACCCGGGCGGTGGCGTCCGCAGTGACCCCGGCGATCAGGGTGACCTTGCCGCCCTCGACCGCAGACAACACGATGGCCGCCGTCTTGAGCTTGTCCTTGAGCTTGTCCATGGTCTCGCGCAGGGTTTTGACATCGGCGCCCTCGAGGGTCGCAGCCAGAACCTTGATGCCGGCGACATCGACCGCCTGGGCGGCGAGATCGTCGCCCTGGGACGACGCGAGCTTGGATTTCAGCCGGGCCAGTTCGCGATCGAGCGAGCGCACCTGATCGAGCACCTGACCGATGCGGGCGGGGAGTTCAGACGGCATGGCCTTGAGGCTGGCGGCTGCTTCGTTCAGCGTGCCCGCCACCTGCTGGACCCAGGCCAGCGCGTTTTCGCCGGTCACTGCTTCGATCCGCCGGATGCCGGCCGCGACACCACCTTCACCGACGATCTTGAAGAGCCCGATGTCGCCGGTGCGCTGCACGTGCGTGCCGCCGCAGAGCTCGCGCGACGAACCGATGTCGAGCACCCGGACGCTGTCGCCGTATTTTTCGCCGAACAAGGCCATCGCGCCACCTTTGACGGCGTCGTCGAAGCTCATCACCTGGGCACGGGTGGCAGCGTTGGCCAGAACCTCGCGATTGACCAGCGCCTCGACGCGCCGGATCTCGTCGGCGCTCAAGGCTGCGTTGTGGCTGAAGTCGAAACGGGTCTTGTCGGGATCGACCAGCGAGCCCTTCTGCTGGACATGGCCGCCCAGCACTTCGCGCAGCGCCTTGTGCATCAGGTGCGTGGCCGAGTGATTGCGGATAGTCGCCGAGCGGCGAGCGAGATCGACGCGGGCCTGAACCCGGTCGCCGATTTTCAGTTCACCGGATTCCAGCCGGCCATGGTGGCCGAAGACCTCGGACTGAATTTTCTGGGTGTCCTGGACCACGAACCGGCCTGGCGCATGGTTGATCTCGCCGGCATCGCCGACCTGGCCGCCGGACTCGGCGTAGAACGGTGTGGTGTCGAGCACCACGATCGCATCGCGGCCGGCCCGAACCGAAGTGACCGCGCTGCCGTCGACATACAAAGCGACGATCTGCCCGTCATGGGCAAGGCTGTCGTAGCCGACAAAAGCGGTGCGTGG
>JAYVOV010000373.1:0-5773 GCA_043757735.1 Burkholderiaceae bacterium | reverse complement strand
CTGGAGCGCATTCGTTTTGATCATCCTTAAAAATCTTGTCCTTCGCCGCGGTGCCAAGGTATTGCTCAACGGCGCATCGGTCACCATCACACCGGGTGAAAAAGTCGGTCTGGTGGGGCGCAACGGGGCGGGCAAGTCGACGCTGTTCGGGCTGCTGAACGGCACGCTCCATGAGGACGCCGGCGACTTTTCTTTTCCTCGCCAGTGGCGCATGGCGCAGGTATCGCAGGACATGCCGGAGACCGCCGAGTCGGCCACCGAGTTCGTGGTCAACGGCGACACCAATCTGGCCCGCCGGCGCGAGGCCGTGGCCGCCGCCGAAGCCTGTTTCGCTCTCGATCCCGCCGATGACGACGCGGGCATGGCGATCGCTCACGCCTATACAGACCTGGGCGATGCCGGCGAGCACGACGCGGTGCCGCGCGCCCAGGCGCTGATCCAGGGTTTGGGCTTCAAGGTCGGCGAACTCGACAATCCGGTGAACAGTTTCTCGGGCGGCTGGCGGATGCGCCTGCAGCTGGCGCGCGCGCTGATGTGCCCGAGCGACCTGCTGCTGCTCGACGAGCCGACCAACCACCTCGACCTCGATGCCCTGGTCTGGCTGGAGGCATGGCTCAAGACTTACGAAGGCACGATGATCGTGATCAGTCACGACCGTGAATTCCTCGATGCGATCACCACCGTCACTCTGCACATCGACAACAATCTGCTGACGCGCTACGGCGGCAACTACAGCAAGTTCGAGGAGCTGCGGTCCGAGCAGATGCTGCTGCAGCAGGCCGCGTTCGCCAAGCAGCAGGACAAGATCGCCCATCTGCAGAAATTCATCGACCGGTTCAAGGCCAAGGCCAGCAAGGCCAAGCAGGCGCAGAGCCGCGTCAAGGCGCTCGAGCGGATGGAGAAGGTTGCGCCGATGCTGGCCAGCGCAGACTTCAATTTCGAGTTCAAAGAGCCGGGCAACATTCCCAATCCGATGCTTTCAATCACCGATGCCGATTTCGGCTACGTCGTCGATGGCGAGCGCAAGGTCATCGTGCGCAATGTCAGCCGGTCGGTGCTTGCCGGCCAGCGGATCGGCATTCTTGGGGCCAATGGCCAGGGCAAGTCGACCGTCATCAAGACCATTGCGCGCGATCTCGGCGCATTGAGCGGCACCATCACCGAGGGCAAAGGCCTGTCCATTGGCTATTTTGCGCAGCAGGAGCTCGATGTGCTGCGTGTGCAGGACACGCCGCTCGAACACATGATCCGGCTGGCCCGAGATGCCGGGTCGCAGTCCAAGGAGGCGAGCGGTGAGCAGGCATTGCGCGGCTTTCTCGGTGGCTTCAACTTCAGCGGCGACATGGTCCGCCAGGCTGTCGGCACCATGAGCGGCGGCGAAAAGGCCCGGCTGGTGCTGGCAATGATGGTGTGGCAGCGGCCCAACCTGCTGCTGCTCGACGAGCCGACCAATCACCTTGATCTGATCACCCGCGAAGCGCTGGCGATGGCCCTGAACGAGTTCGAGGGCACCCTGATGCTGGTGAGTCACGACCGGGCGCTGCTGCGCAGCGTGTGCGACGAGTTCTGGCTGGTCGGGCGTGGCGCCATCGTTCCCTTCGATGGCGATCTCGACGACTACCAGGTGTATCTGCTCGACGAAGCCAAGCGCACGCGCGAGGAGGCCCGGGCGGGGATCTTCACCGGCACCGGCACCGGCACGGCAGCGGGCGCTGCCAGGCCGCGGGTCCGTGACACCGCCGCACGACTGGCGGCGGCCTGAGACCGGCGCTACAGGTTCTTGATCAGCACCTGCGATTTACGTTGCCAGTTGTAGAGGTTGCGCCGCTCGCGCGGGAGCTGATCGACCTCGGCCGGCACGAAGCCGCGCTTCAGGAACCAGTGCATGGTGCGGGTGGTGAGCACGAACAGGCGGCGCAGGCCGGCGCTGCGGGCCCGCTGCTCGATGCGCTTGAGCAGGCGTTCGCCATCGCCCTGGCTCTGAACCTGCGGATTGACGGCCAGGCACGCCATTTCGGCGATGCCGTCCTCGGGGTAAGCGTAGAGCGCCGCACAGCCGAAAATCACGCCGTCGTGCTCGATGACGGTGAAATTCTCGACCTCGCGCTCGATGCGGGCACGATCGCGGCGCACCAGCGTGCCATCCTCCTCGAGCGGGCGGATCAGTGCGATCAGCCCGCCGACGTCGTCTGCGGTGGCCTCGCGCAGCGCTTCCAGCGTCTCTTCGACCACCATGGTGCCCACGCCGTCGTGCTGAAAGAGCTCCAGCAGCATGCTGCCATCGAGGTTGAACGGAATGATGTGGGCACGTGCCACGCCGCCCTCGCAGGCCCGCAGCGCGTACTTCAGGTAGTCGGCGGTTTCGGCGGGCAGAGTCGCTTCGCGCAGCAGTTCCTGCGCGTCGGCTTCCGAGACCTCGCCGACCACGCGGCCTTCGGCGTCCAGTACGCCAGGGGTTTCGGTCACGAACACCAGTTTGTCGGCGTCCAGGGCGATGGCGGTCGCCGCCGCGACGTCTTCCATGCTGAGATTGAAGGCTTCGCCGGTAGCCGAAAATCCGAGGTTGGACATCAGCACGATCGCGCCGCTGTTGAGCGCGAAGTTGATCGTGTCGGCCTGCACCTTGCGCGCCAGGCCGGTGTGTTCGTAGTCGGTGCCATCGACAATGCCCACCGGCCGGGCGTTGAGCAGATTGCCCGACACCACCCGCACCGACGAATGGGCCATGGGGGTGTTCGGCAGACCCTGCGAAAACGCGGCCTCGATATCGAGGCGGATTTCGCCCGAAGCCTCTTTGGCGCATTCCAGGGCCACCGAATCGGTGATGCGCAGGCCGTTGGCGTATCGCGGCAGCACGCCGCGCAGGCGCAATTGATCGTTGATCTGCGGCCGCGAGCCGAACACCACCACCAGCCGCATGCCCATGGCATTGAGCAGGCTGATGTCCTGGACGAGGGCCGGCAGCCGTCCGGTTTGGACCAGTTCGCCCGGAAACGCGACCACGAAAGTCTTGCCGCGGAAGGCGTGGATGTAAGGTGCGACACGGCGCAGCCAGTCGACGAACTGCTGCGAGTCGGGTAGTGCGGAAGGGGTTGTCATGGCAATCATTATAATTTCGTGGTGACACCTGATCTGCGGCCGCTGCCTTTATTCGAGTTTCCCGAGTCGCTGCCGGTCAGCGCGCGTCGCGAGGAGATCGCGCTTGCCATCCGGGAACACCCGGTCGTCATCGTCTGCGGTGAGACCGGATCCGGCAAGACCACCCAGCTGCCCAAGATCGCAGCAGCGCTGGCCGGGCGTGGCCAGGCGGGCCTGATCGGGCACACCCAGCCGCGTCGGCTGGCGGCCACCACGGTGGCCAAACGCATCGCCGACGAGCTCGGATCGCCGCTGGGCACCCATGTCGGCTACAAGATCCGATTCAACGAGAAATTCACTCGTGGCGCCTGCATCAAGCTGATGACCGACGGCATCCTGCTGGCCGAGAGCCAGGCCGATCCGCTGCTGCGCGCCTATGACACCCTGATCATCGACGAGGCCCACGAACGCAGTCTGAACATCGATTTCCTGCTCGGTTACCTGCGCCAGCTGCTCGAGGGGCCCCGCCGCGACACGCTGAAGGTCATCGTGACCTCGGCCACCATCGACGCCGAGCGCTTCTCGAAGCATTTCACCATCGCGGGCAAGCCGGCGCCGGTAATCGAGGTGTCCGGGCGACTCTACCCGGTCGAGATCCGCTATCGAGATTTCGATGAAAACGCCCGCGACGACGACGACGAGGACGATCTGCCGTCGCGAATCGAAGAGGCGATCGACGAACTCTGGCGCGAACGGTCGGGTGACGTCTTGGTCTTCTTTCCAGGCGAACGCGAGATCCGCGATGCCGCTGAACATCTGCGCCGCGCCCATGCCCGAGCGGTGGCCGCGCGCAGCCCAGCGCCGCTGGCGCGCGGGCCGCTCGAGGTGCTGCCCCTGTTCGCGCGGCTGTCGGCCGCTGACCAGCAGCGCGTGTTCAGCGGATCGAACGGTCGTCGCATCGTGCTGGCGACCAACGTGGCCGAAACCTCGCTGACCGTGCCGGGCATCCGTTATGTGATCGATACCGGCACCGCGCGGGTCAAGCGGTACCGCTACCGCAGCAAAGTCGAACAGCTCCAGATCGAACCGATCTCGCAGGCCGCCGCCAATCAGCGCGCCGGTCGCTGCGGACGGGTGTCCGACGGCATCTGCATCCGCCTGTATTCAGAGGCCGATTTTGCGGGCCGCACCCGCTTCACCGATCCGGAAGTGCTGCGCTCGTCTCTGGCCGCGGTCATTTTACAGATGAAGGCGCTGCGGCTGGCCGAAATCGAAGCGTTTCCGTTTCTCGATCCGCCGCCGCGCAAGGCGATCGTCGATGGCTACTCGCTGCTGCATGAACTCAACGCCATCGACGATCAGAACTGTCTCACCGACATCGGCCGGCAACTGGCGCGGCTGCCGGTCGATCCGCACATCGGCCGGATGCTGCTGGCCGCGCGCGACGGGCACTGCCTGCGCGAGATGCTGATCATCGCTGCCGCGCTGTCATCGCAGGACGCCCGCGAGCGCCCGATGGATGCGCAGCAGGCTGCCGACCAGCAGCACAAACGCTTCGCCGACGAACAATCCGATTTCATTTCGTTCGTGAAATTGTGGGATTACTGGCGCGAGGCCACCGCGCAGAAAGAAACCAACCGGCGCCTGCAGAACCGGCTGGAGCGCGAGTTTCTATCGCCACGCAAGCTGCGCGAGTGGTCCGACGTGCATTCGCAGCTGCTCGAAACGGTCGAGCAGATGCACTGGAAACCCAACACTCTGCCGCCTACTTACGAGCAGCTGCATCAGGCCCTGCTCACTGGCATGCTCGGCAATCTGGGCATGCGTCCGCCCGATGAACCGCAATACCTCGGCACGCACGAGACGCGGTTTTCGATCCATCCGGGGTCGCAGCTGGCGCGCAAGGCGCCCAAGTGGCTGATGGCGGCCGAACTGGTCGATACCGGACGGTTGTACGCGCGCACGGTGGCCCGGATCGAGCCGGGCTGGATCGAGCGCGCGGCCGGCCACCTGGTGCGCACCGCCTGCAGCGACCCGCACTGGGAGCGCAAGGCGGGGCAGGTGGTGGCCTTCGAGCGTGGTGTGCTGTATGGCCTCACTATCTGGGCGCAGCGGCGCGTGCACTACGGACCGCGCGAGCCCCGCCTGGCGCGCGAGCTGCTGATTCGCGAGGCACTGGTCGCGATGGACTGGGACAGCGAACTGCCGTTTTTTCAGCGCAATCGCCGGCTGATCGCCGATGTGCGCAAGCTCGAGCACCAGATCCGGCGCCCCGATCTCCTGGTCGACGAAAACTGGCTCGCCGCCTGGTTCGATGCCCGGGTGCCGGAGGGCGTGTTTTCTGCCGCAACACTCGAGGCCTGGTATCGCGCAGCGGTCCAGGCGCAGCCTGGCCTGCTCGAACTGTCGCGCGACGAACTGATGCGCAAGGACGCCGCGGGCGTCGATACCGACTCCTTTCCGCGCCGGCTGGTGATGCGCGGCGTGAGTTTCGATCTCGACTACCGCTTCGACCCCGGCGCGGCCGACGACGGCGCCACCCTCGTCGTGCCCCTGTACGCGCTCAACCAGGTCGACGCGGTGCGCTGCGAATGGCTGGTGCCCGGCATGTTGAGCGACAAGGTCACCGCGCTGGTCAAGTCGCTGCCGCAGAAGTTGCGCCGGCATGTTGTGCCGGTGCCCGACTACGTCGCCG
>JAYVOV010000372.1:0-5776 GCA_043757735.1 Burkholderiaceae bacterium | reverse complement strand
CGGCCCGCAAAGGCGGAATTTCTCGCCATTTCGCCCGCGACACGCGGTCATTTGAAAGCCAGCTCGAAAACCAGTTGCACTGGCTGAACTTTTAGCGCCAGCGACGACCGGCAATCTAGGCGCAATGCCGCATTTCCGGCCGTGCGCCCCCTTGCGGTCGAACCCGATTGACCCACCTGAAATGAAGGCGACGACGAACATCGTCATGCCGCCTAAAATTAAGGCCGCAACGACGATGCCTCAGCGGCAGTGGTTCAGGGTGCGGCTGCGGTGTAAGTGACCTGGCCGGTAAACCGGCCAGCCGGCGACGCGACCGTGTTGGCGAACGTGTAGGTCCAGTTGGCGCTCTGCTGCGTGACCCGCCCGGCAAAAGCGGTAGCGGCAACGCTGACCGAAGTGCTGCCGGTGTTGCTCAGCACCGGCGCCGGCAATCCGGGGTTGTCGCTGAGCGTGCGGATCTGGTCATAGCCGATCCGGCCCCCCGCCCCGTTGATGAGCCCCTGGCCAGCGCCGTCATTGGTCGCCGACAGAGTGATCGCGCCCGCGTTGCTGCTCACGACGATGCTGAGCGTGCCCGCACCAGTGGCCGCAACCGCCGTACCGCCGCCCAGCCCGAAGGCAGGCAGCATCGCGGTCAGACCCGAGGCCGGCGGCAGACCGGTAAGGTCGAACTGAACGGTATCGATCCCGGCGCCGGAACTGCCCACCTGCAGGTAGATGAAGGCACCGACGTCGAGCAGCATGTTCAGTCCGGCCTGCGCCTGATAGGGCGCGGTGCTGTCACCCACCCAGATAGCCTGAACCCGCGGCGTAAGCCCGGACACGACCAGCGCTGCCAGGACAGCTCCTGTGACTCGACGCCTCCTTGGAACGGCATGACTCATTGCATCTTAGCCTGGACGTCGAAGCCGCCGTGATCCCAATCAAGACGGCCTGACAGGGTCACCGGGTAACGCAGTTTTGGCTTTTTCTTGTTGACCAGGTCTTCGGCGGGTATCAGGGGCAGGCGACGGGTCTGCCCCGGCAGCACCGGCAGGGTCGAGACTGGAAAGTACACCGTCTTGCCATCGGCATCGACACCGCGCAACGCGCCTTCGAGCCGACCGTGGGCATTGCCATCGTTGCGTACCGTCACCATCGGCACGCGCTCGCCGTTCTCTTCGCCCATGCCTATCGACATCAGGCTCATGTTGGGCTGGGCGCCGCCCACCGAAACATAAACAATGACACCCAGGCGACCGGTCAGCGGCAACTGGATGGGAGAATCTTTGATCAGAGGAATGGCTCGCTGATCATAATTTTCGACCAGTATGGCCAATCGGCACTCGGCGACCGGCGCATCGACCGGCACATGCACCTCAAAACGCAGACGCCGCCGAACACGCGGCTCGAGACGGATCGACCGGCGCTCCAGCCGCAGCCAGGTGCGACAGCTGCCGGGCTGCAAGGCGTCGAAGAACGCCAGCCCTTTTTCTTCGGTGAGGCTCCAATCGGCGCTGCGGATCACGTATTCGGTGCCCTCAGGGCCGATGTGCTGCAGCTCAAGCGTGCGCGAAAGCACTTCTCCCGGACGAGCTTCGAGTTCGAAGCGCGACGGCGATGCGGCGGCCGCGAAGCCCGCGGCTCCGGCCCCGGGCATTGCCAGCGTCAACAGAGCGACCGTCAGAATCGCCTCCATCGCGCCAGACACGCGGCGAGGATTCCTCATGGGGTTTCAATCTCGAAATAAGGTTCGAAACGCAAACGACCGGTGAAGAAGCGGCTGTCGACTTCGAGCTGCACGTCGAACACTTCTTCGAACATCGCCCTGGCGATCCGGCCCTCGAAAACCGGAAAGCGATCACCTGCGCGCGCCTCGCCCGAGCGCAACAGGCCCTGCGTCTTCCAGCGCACCAGCAGTCCCTGAGGCGCGGTCAATCCGGCATCCAGCGGAATCACGTACATGACACGCGCTTGGCGCCCGACGTGGCGAGCGAGGTCCAAGCGGTACTCGACGTTGGGCACTGTCGCGCTCATCAGGTGATAGGCAGGATCGCGATCGCCGCGCTGCCATTGGATGGGCGCCCATTGAAGGTCGATCCGCACTTGCCGCGAAGGCGCGATGTCGACCAATCGTTCGGTCAGCGACCAGGCCGGGACACCCGCCAGCAGGCCAGCAAGGCCGAACAACCAGCGCAGCGCCAGACGGCGATTCGAGAGCTGCAGGCTCATCACAGACTCAGGGCATGCTCACGGTGTAGACGACCCTGCCGGCATACCGCCCGGCGGGCACGATCACATCGTTGAGATAAAAAAATGTCTTGTGGACCGAGACGTACCGCGAGTTGCGAAAACTGCCCAGCGATTGATTTGCCGTGCCATTGAAGGCGCCCGCAGCGATTTCGGCGCCACCGGCAACGGTCCAGCGGAAACGGGTGAGGGAAATTGTCGTGCTGCCGCAGGTGGCCGGCGTGATGCAGGTCAGCGGCAGCGACGAATCGACAGTCCAGACAGCAGTACGGGTGTTGGCGGCCGGTGCACGAGCCGACGCGTCGATCAGGGTGTTGGCACGGGTGCCATTCTCGAGACCCGCGATGGCAGAGGCATCGCCGACATTGGCGCCCGGCACGGTGAACTGCACCGTGTCGGTCGTGCCATCCGACCAGCCCGCGCCAGCGTAGACCTCGGCCGCGCCGTTGGCGATTACACTGGTACCGGCAACGGCGCCACCCGCAGCCAGTAACGCCAACCATACCAATCGTTTCATGCACTGAGTTTAGCTCAGCCGTGCAACTCGCAGACTGTCGAGCATCTTGCCGGCGGCCCACCAGAGCGTCGCGCTCAGGGCTGAGATGCAGTGTAGGTAACCTGTGTCGTGTAGCTGCCGGCGACCGGCAGAGCGCTGGGCGCGTAGCCGAAAGTCCAGGTATCGGACAAGTTGTTGACGCCCGCCGACCCGCGGGCCGCAGCGGTGCAGCCGAGATTGGCGCCCGGGTGGCCCAAGGTGCCGCCGACCGTCGAGGTCACCGTGATATCCGACAGCGGGATGGTCGATGCTCCCGCAGTCAGCGCGGCGCCGCTGCAGGTCAGGTTGGCCGTGCCGTTGTTCGTCCAGAGCTGCACCGCGACCTGCCCGTCGGCCGCGCCGTTGGTGTCGGTTGCCGAGATCGTGCCGAGTGCAGGCGGCACCGCCACGCCGAACACCTGATCGTTCACCGGCAGCGTCGCCAGCGTGCCGGCCAGGCCGACATTGAAAGTCACGCTGTTGATCGTGGCGCCGGCATCACCGACCCTCAGGTAGAGAACCCGCGGCACATTGACCGCAAAATTCAACCGGGCGGTCGCCGACAGGCTGGTCGTCGTCGATGGCACCGCCGTGATCCGGCTTTCGGCCCAGGCGCTGCCGGCCCAAAGGGCAAGCGCGAGAATTACGGCGATTTTCTTCATTTGATTTTCCGATTCAATGACCCAGGAGATGGGAGCATTGAAAGGCAAGCGACCCGCAAACTTGAGGGCTTGCCAACTCGATGGTCGAGCACGCCAGACAGCCGGCGCGCAAGCTGTGCAAAAGCGACCAGGCCTCAGGGCTGCGCGAAGGTCTGCCCGTTGGTTGGCGACTGCAGCAGACTGGCACCCGAAGTGCCGGCTGCGCGCGAAACGCACGAAGCCTGCCCGACACAGCCGAGCACCACCGTTCCGCCATTGGTCCAGGCCGAACTGCCTGCCGCAGACGGCGCCTGCAGGCCAAGGACCCGGGTCACGTTGACCTCGATCCGCAAACCGGCGCTCGCGCTCGCGCCGCGCCCGCCCGATCCCTGCGCCGGCAGCACCGTGATGCGACTCTCAGGCATCGCACTGGGCGGCAGCAGCCCCAGCAGCGCCGTTAGCGTCAAGACCAGGCGGCGCAGCGTGCGGACGCGACGATGGCGTCGGGTGGGTTCGCATGCATTCATCACAGGGATATCGGTTGTTCCTGCCAGGGCTTGAGGTGTCATTCACCCACCCTGAGCAGCGGCAGATCGGTCGCTGTCGCGCCGCGTGGCGAAACCTCGACGCGAACCGGCTTGTCGTCCGCAACGCCCCAGGGCAGGCGAACCGTCGAGGCATCAACCCGCAGGGAATGGCGGCCGCTGCGCACCAGCGCGAACTCGAACCGGCCATCCGCCCCAGTCACCGCCGATTGCACGCCGTCCAGCCAGACCGTCACACCGGCTGCGCCGCGCTCGGGCGATTGACGCAGACCGTCCCGGTTGTCGTCCTGGAACACGATTCCGGTCAAGCTGCCGGCACCGCGCCCGTCACCCGGCAAGGTCGCAAGATAGGGAACGCCGCCGGCCTCCGAGTAGCGCAAGGTGAACCAGGCGGCCCGCTCGTCGAGCCGGGTCGGCAATGCACCGAAGAACGGCGACTGGGTGTCGTAAGCCAGACGATTCAGGCTGACACTCGTGATCGCCGACCAACGCGTGCTCAGCGGCCACAGCAGCGCCAGCGTCCCCGACCAGGTGGCAGTGGTGGTGAAACGATCGCTGTCGCGAGCATGCCGTATGAAGCCCGAGACCGAACCGCCATTGGCCAGCTGCGAGGCGTAGGAGATGCCGGCAGTCGGGCGCCAGCGGTTGCCGTTGTCGTCTGTTTCGCGAACGACGCCGATCGATCCGCCCCAGACGGTCTCGTCATCGCGTCGCCACTCGCGGGTCCAGACCAGTTCGGCGACCCGCGAACTCAGCGCGCCGCTGGCGCTGACCCATGACAACTGCAGCCGATCGCTCAGGTTGCCGCGGGCCCGCAATCCGTAACCGGAAACCGAGAGGTAGCGCTGGGACTGCGACGAGCCGTCATCGAACGTGGGCCCGCTGGCGCGCCACTGCCCGACCAGCCCCACCGAGTTCTGCCGGTCGAGCCGGTACCCGGCGTTCGCTGACAGGTAGGTGGCGTTGGTGGGCGCGCGGAAAACATCGAGCGCGTCGTTGCGGACACGCTCGATGCCCATGCCCCAGAATCGCGCCGGATCGCTGTAATCATGCCGCCATGCAACACCGCGCTGTCCGCTCGACAGCAGATTTGCGTACCAATAAAGGCCAGGATCGAACTGCCAGACACTCCAGCGGCTGCCGTGCAGGCCGCTGCGCAGTTCGCCCTCGAACCATTGACCACGACGGGCGCGCGAATCGGCCAGCACCTGGGCACGCATGCGCACGCCGGGCAGCGAGCTCGCGTAAGACAACGCGCCCGACCAGGCGGTGAACCGGCCCGCGTCCAGGCTGCTGTCGATGTTTTGAACGTGAAATCCGCCGCGCCAATTTTCGTCGAAACGGTGCGACAGAGCCACCGACCTGGCACGCCCGCCGAGCCGGCGCGCACCCAGACCCTGCAGACCCTCGATCTGGGTGAACTCGCCCTGTTCGGCCTGCAGCGAAGTGGCGGGCGAGGACCAGTAGGTGCCGGCACCGGTGAGCAGGGTGCTGGGCAACGAAAAACGGAAACCGCTGATGAACGCCTCGGGCACCGCCGACCGAAAGAGGCCGAGCGTGTTGCCCAGGCTCCAGTCGCCCGACAGGGGCATGCCGACTTGTCGCACAGACACGCGGGCGCTACTGCTGCCGCCCGAGGCGGCCAGCAGCGGATCTTCGGTGGCCCGGCGCCAGGATGCCTCGGCAAACCACTCGCCGTGGTTGATGGTCTCGCGCCGATGCAGCGCGTACAGCCCGCCTTCGGAGGTATCCGAGGCGACACTGGAGCGCCGCAGATAGCCGCGCGACTCCACGATGGTGGCCCGAAAACCCTCCGGTTCAGGGCC
>JAYVOV010000371.1:0-5781 GCA_043757735.1 Burkholderiaceae bacterium | reverse complement strand
GACAAATACATGACCATGACCCACCAACTGAATCGCCTGGCCAGGCTCGGCCTGCTGTGCGCCGCCGCGGCCGCCTGCGCCACCGCCAGCGCACAGACTGTCCTCAAGATGGCCCATATCTACCCGCCAGGCAACATCTGGGCCGAGACCGCCGAAGCCTATGCCAAGGCCGTCGAGCAGCGCACCGGCGGCAAGGTGAAAATTCAGATCGCCGGCTCGGGCACCACCGGCGACTGGCCGCAGTCGATCGAGGCCCTGAAGATCGGCACCAACGACATCGTGCTGCAGAGCGTGGGCACGCTCGACCGTTACAACACACTGGCCGGCATCGAGGCCTTCCCCTACCTCGTGCGTGACGTCGATCATTTCAAGAAGGTCTACTACGGCCCGGTCGGCGCGCAGCTGTATGAAGACATCGCAAAGAAGACCGGGTTTCGCATCGTCGGCGCCGGTTATCGCGGTGCGCGCCACATGTCGAACAACAAAAAGATCGAAAAGCTCGACGACCTCAAGGGCGTGAAGCTGCGCGTGCCGCCGCTGAAAATGTACCGGATGACCTGGGACGTGCTGGGCGCCTCGCCGGTGCCGATGGGTGTGGCCGAAATGTTCACCTCGCTGCAGCAGGGCGTGATCGACGGCCAGGAGAACCCGCTCGAGATCATCGAATCGCAGAAGTTCAACGAGGTGCAGAAGTACGTGGTCGAAACCGGCCACGTGATCGGCGCCATGACCTGGATCTTCTTCGACACCAAGTTCAAGCAGTTGCCGGCCGATGTTCAGCAGGTGCTCAAGGAAGAAGGCGACAAGGTCATGCTGGCCGCGACTGACCGCATGATAAATACCGAAGAAGACATCAAAAAACGCCTGCAGGCCAAGGGCATGACGTTCATCAAGATCGACACTGCCCCGTGGCGTGCCAAGCTCGCACCGATGGGCAAGGAATTCCCTGAATTGACCGAATGGGTCCAGAAGATCCAGGCTGTCAAGTGAATCGGTGCTCGTGTCCGATCTCCGCCTTGATGCGCCGGGACCGGGCATGAAAATCCGCGCGCCCTGGCGCCGCGCCTGCGAGCAGTGGGCCGACCGTCTCGATCGGTTCATCGACATCTTGCTCGCGCTGATGCTGGCGGCGATGGCCTTGGCCGTTTTTTATCAGGTTCTCGGGCGTTATGTGATCGGCCGCGCACCTGCCTGGTCGGAGGAGCTGGCGCGTTTTCTGCTGCTCTTCATGACCTTGCTGGGCTGCGTCTCGGCACTGCGGGCGGGCAGTCACATCTGTGTGACCGCTGTGTTCGATTCGGCCTCGCCGCGGGTTCGCCATGCGCTCTTCTGGCTGCGTGATCTCGCGCTTGGCGCGGTACTGGTGCTGACCGCCTGGCAGGGTTATGGCTTTGCCGAACTCAATCTCACTCAATCGTCACCGGCGTTCGAGATCCCGATGGCCGTGCCCAATGCGTCGTTGCCGATCAGCGCGCTGCTGATGCTGCTGCAACTCGTGCTCGCGCGGCTGTCAGGCCGGCCGGTGCCAGTGGCCAGTGGCGAAGGCGAACCCGCCATCAGAGACGAAGAGAGGCTCGCCTCATGAACTCGCTGGCCGCCCTGGGCGGGGTCCTGCTCGTCTTCCTGCTGCTCGGCGTCCCGGTGGCCTGGGCGCTGATCGCCGCTGGCGCAGCCGCCATTCTGGCGACCGGCGGCACGCCGCTGATGATCGTGCCGCAGCAGATATTCGCCGGTTTCGACAGCATCTTGCTGCTGGCCATTCCATTCTTCCTGCTGGCCGGCGACCTGATGACCTGCGGCGGCATCACCGTACGCATGCTCGATTTCGCCAACGCCCTGCTCGGGCGGTTTCGCGGCGGGCTGGCGATCAGCAATGTCGCGGGCGCCACCTTCATGGCCGGCATCTCGGGCTCGGCGGTAGCCGACACCAGCGCCATCGGGCGGGTGCTGATTCCCGCGATGATCCGCGCCGGCTATGCCCCAGGCTTCGCCGCGGCGCTCACTGCGGCGGCCAATGTGGTGGGCCCGATCATCCCGCCGTCGATCACTTTCATCCTGATCGGCGTGCTGACCAACTTGTCGATCACCAAACTCTTCCTGGCCGGCATCGTGCCCGGACTGCTGTACAGCCTGGCGATGGCGATCACCGCCTGGGCGATCTCGGTCAAACGCAAGTATCCGGTGCATGGCGCGGTCGGGTTCGGCGAGATCTGGGCCCGGTTCAAAGCCGCATTCTGGGCGCTGGTGATGCCGGTGCTGATCGTCTCGGGCATCCGGATGGGTGTGTTCAATGTCACCGAATGTTCGGCGGCGGCGGTGATCTATGCCTTCGTCATCGGCAAGTATGTCTACCGGGAACTGAGCTGGTCCGACATCTGGGGCGCCTTGCAGCGCTCGGCGCGCACCACCGCGGTGGTGCTGATCGTGCTGGGCGGCGCGCAGGTGGTCTCCTGGTTTCTGGCCTACAACAACGTGCCGCAGGCGCTGGCCAAGTGGATGCTCGAGTTCGCCGGTTCGCCCTGGGCCTTCCTGCTGCTGGTCAACGTGTTCCTGCTGCTCATCGGCACCTTCCTGGAGAACGCGCCGGCGCTGGTGATGCTGGCGCCCGTGCTCTACCCGGTGGCCGCTCAGTTTGGCGTCGACCCGATCCACTTCTCGATGATCATCGCGATCAACCTGCTGATCGGTCTGATCACCCCGCCGGTGGCGATCTGTCTGAGCTTGTCGGCACTGATGGCCGGCTGCACGCCGCGCGAGGCGGCGCGCGAAGTGATCCCCTTCCTGCTGGCGGCCATCGGCGTGCTGATGCTCGTCACCTTCGTCCCGGTGATCTCGCTCGGCCTGCCGGGCCTGCTGCACTGACCTCTCCTGCAAGAAAGACTGTCATGGCTGATCGACTGAAAGAACGCGTCGCGCTGATGTTCGGCGCGGGCTGCTGCGCACCGGGCATCGGCAACGGCCGGGCCACCGCCCTGGCCTATGCGCGCGAAGGCGCGCGGGTGGTCGCGGTTGACAACAATCTGGATGCGGCCGAAGAGACCGCGCGGATGATTCGCGCAGAAGGCGGCCAGGCTGTGGCGGTTCCGGGCGACGTCACTCTGGCGGCGCAGGTGAACGCGGCGGTGGCCGCGGCGCGCGCCGCGTTCGGCGGGCGCATCGATATCCTGCACAACAATGTCGGCATCACGTCGATGGGCGGACCGGTCGAAGAATCGATCGAGAGCTGGGAGCACGTGATGCGCTCGAACCTCACCGGCGCCTTCCTCAGCTGCAAGGCGGTGCTGCCGGTGATGGTCGAGCAGGGCAAAGGTGCGATCGTGAACATTTCGTCGCTGGCCGCGATCCGCTACACCGGCTACCCCTACAGCTCCTACTACGCCAGCAAGGCGGGCCTGAACCACTTCACCATCGGGCTGGCGCTGCAGTACGCTCGCCAGGGCATCCGCGCCAACGTGATCATGCCGGGGCTGATGAACACCCCGCTGATCCATCAGCAGATTTCCGGTCAGTACGCAAGCACCGACGAGATGATGCGCGCGCGCGATGAAGCCTGTCCGATGGGCAAGATGGGCGAACCCTGGGACATCGCCATGGCCGCGGTTTTTCTGGCCAGCGACGAAGCGAAATTCATCACCGGGGTCTGCCTGCCGGTGGACGGCGGACAGCATTGCCGCAGCTGATCCGGCGAGGCCGCGCCCGCCGGACCCAGGGCCTCGATCCGCAGGCCGCAGGCGCCCCGCGAGCCCTGCCCGAAAGCCCACCTTGAAACTCCCGCCGCTGAACGCGCTGCGCGCCTTCCCGGCGGCCGCCAAACGCCTGGTGATCCCATTTCGAAAGGGCCTGGACACCGGGCGCCGCTACTGGCTTGTCTGGCCGGCACGCCCCATCCGAGAGCCCGCAAAGTTACTTCGCGATTGGCTGCTGGCGGCCTTCCGGCACCCGGCAGCGAGTGGCCCTCGAGCGGACAGCGTTCACGGCAAGGCCAGGCGCGCCGTGGGCGACTCCGAGACCGCCTGACCGAGCCCGAGGTTAAGCCAGATCTCAGAGGCGATCGATCGCCGCGCCAACACGGGCGAACAAGCCGTCGGCATGCGCCCCATCGATCCAGCGCACCACTGTCACCGTCGCTCGCTGCGGATCAACCCAGGTGATCGAGCTGCCTGCCCCGACGGCGAAGAAACTCTCTCGAGGCGTAGAGGGGAAGACGACCCCCTCGCGGTTCAGCCAGATCAGGTAGCCGTAAAAAGGCGCGATCGTGCACGGCGTACGCATGCGATCGAACCACGCCGAAGACAGCACCTGACGGCCTTCCCAGCGACCCGAGCCGAGCATCAGTGCCCCAACCCGCGCCTGGTCGAAACTGTCGATGGAAATGCCGCCACCCCAGTGGGTTCCGCCCGGCACCGACTGCATACGCCGCCCGGCCACGTCGACCCAGGCATTGTCGTAACCCACCCAGCGCCAGTTCTCGCTGGCGCCGATCGGCCGCATGATGGCTTCGGCGAATACCTCGGGCAGCGGCCGCTTGAACAGATGCAGCAAGCCAAGCGACAACTGATTGATGCGGACGTCGTTGTATTCCCAGAAGGTGCCGGGCGCGCGCAGCGGCCGCGCTTCGCCCTTGCGGCCCTCGGCCGGCGCGGGCTGGTATTGCACCGTGCGATAGCGGTCGGCCTGATCGGCCACCCCGAACACCGAACCCTCCCACTCGCTGGTCTGCTGCAGCAGGTGGTGCCAGGTGATCGGCGCGTTGTGTTTACCCTCGAAGCCGATGCCGGGCAGCCGCGCGATCACCGGCTCGTGCACATCAGGCAGCAGACCACGATCGACGGCCACACCGGCCAGCAGCGCCAGGTAGGTCTTGGCCACGCTGAAGGTGAGATCGACGCGATGGGGCTCTCCCCACTGCAACAGCACCTGCCCGCCGCGCCAGACCACGCCCGACACCGGGCCGCGCGCCGACACCGGCCCGAGCAGCTTGTTCCAGGGTGGCGGGTCGTTGCCATGAACGCCCCAGCCCGGCTGATCGGGATCACGCGGCCAGGGCGTTTCATGGGCATTCGCCCAGGCAATCGCCTCGGCGAATGCGCTTGACACCGGGCCCGGACCCGCGCTCATTTGCGTGCGCGATCCGGATAGCTGGCCGACATGCCGTCACGTACGTCCTGCTGGATGCCGTACTGCGGGAACGGGTAACGCAGTCCGTTGCCGCCCAGCGCCGTCATGCCCGCCAGCGCCTTGGGCAGATACTCCGGCGGGATCGCCATCAGCATTTCGTCATCGAGCACACCGCCATAGCGGCGCTCGGCGAAGCACGGTATCGACAGGCTCGGCTGGCGCGTGGACAGCGCACGGCCCCAGGAGTCGGCGCAGGCCGACTCGCCCACCACACTCCAGTCGAATCGTTTGTAACCGCTCCACTGCAGGCCGTTGATGAAATACATCATCGCGCCGGGCGTGGCGTAGAACAGCACGATGTCGGGCGGGTTCAGGCGGCCCGACGAAATCGGCGACACCGCCATTGCCTGATATCGACCGATGGGCACGATCGGCATCGCTGCCTGATGCGCCGCCGCATCGACCGGCGTCGCATACCAGACGCCGACCATCGACTTGCCCGAGCGCCAGTCGTCGTCCTGGCCGCCCAAGCCGATCACTGCCTTGCACTGCGCGCCCACGAGATCACTGGCGGTAATGCCCACCGTCCAGCCCAGGCGCGCCGCCTGGCCGACGATCTGATCGGTGGTGTGCACGTTCTTGGGGCGGCGGATCTTGGGGATG
>JAYVOV010000370.1:0-5795 GCA_043757735.1 Burkholderiaceae bacterium | reverse complement strand
CCGGCGGCTGGTCGAGCCATGAACGCGGCTGCGCCCAGCCGGAGTCTTACTACATCGATTTCTTCGGCCAGGTGATGCATGGGCTGCCGGTGCCGATGGGCAACCATCGAAGCCTTGTCGCCCTTGTCGCCCCTGTCGCTATTGCCGCTCGCGCAGCGGCCGGCGGTGTGCAACGGCCGCGGCGGCCTCGAGCTGATCGAAAATCTGGCGGCCGGTTGCGCCGGCTTGATCATCGCGCCGGATTCGGCAGATCATCAGCAGGCGGTATTCCGGGCCTGGCAAACCGGCAATACCGAACTGGCCATGCGCCGGTATGCTGGCGTGCTGCCGGCCATCGTGTTCGCAATCCAGTCGCTGGATACGCTGGTCTGTTACGGTAGACGGGTCGCCGCACTCAGAATGGGCATGAATCTGGCGCAAGTGCATGATCGCCAGCCGGCCCTGCGGCCCACGGCGTTCGGGCTGCGCATGGCCCGGCTTCCTGCGGCGCGCCCGGGGCCTTTGCGGCATTGATCGGTCGAATTCATCAGAAGAGGTTTCAAGATGTCCAATGTGGTTTCCCTGATCCGGCGCCCGACGCTGCGCCTGAACCCCGCCGACGACGTCGTCATCGCCGCCCGACCGCTGGCAGCGGGCACGCGGGTCGACGCCGAAGGGGTCGCATGCATCGACGCGATCCCCGCCGGACATAAGCTCGCGGTGCGCGCGGTGGCCAAGGGCCAGCCGGTGAAGCGGTACAACCAGATCATCGGTTTCGCGACCCGTGACATTGCCGTCGGTCAGCACGTGCACTCCCATAATCTCGCCTTCGAAGTGTTCGAGCGTGACTACGCGGTGGGTGTCGACCTGAAGCCAACCCCAGTGCCCGCTGACTCAGCCACTTTCATGGGCATCGTGCGTGCCGACGGGCGGGTGGCAACACGCAACTACATTGGGGTCATCTCGACGGTGAACTGTTCGGCCTCGGTATCGAAATACGTCGCCGCCCACTTCACGCCAGAACGCATGGCCGACTTCCCGAATGTCGACGGCGTGGTGCCCATCACCCACTCGTCGGGCTGCGGCATGGCCTCCGCCGGCGATGGCATCGATCTGCTGCGCAAGACCATTGCCGGGTACTGCCGCCATGTGAATTTTGCCGGCGTCGTGATCATTGGCCTGGGCTGCGAAGCCAATCAGATGGACGCCTTGTTTCAGGCCGAACAGATGCACGAGGGCGCCCTGCTCAAGCCACTGGTCATTCAGACCAGCGGCGGCAGCCGCAAGACCGTGGAGGCGGGTGTGGCTGCGGTGGCGGCCATGCTGCCCACGGCCAACGCGGTCCATCGGCAACGTGTGTCGGCCAGTCATATCACCATCGGGCTGCAGTGCGGGGGCTCTGACGGCTATTCGGGCATCACCGCCAATCCGGCCCTGGGCGCAGCCTGCGATCTGCTGGTCGCGCATGGTGGCACCGTGATCTTGTCCGAGACGCCCGAGATCTATGGCGCCGAACACCTGCTCACCCGCCGCGCCGTCTCGCAGGCAGTGGCAGACAAGCTGATTGCGCGGATCCACTGGTGGGAGCAGTACACCGAGCGCAACGCCGGCAGCATGGACAACAATCCGTCGCCCGGCAACAAGGCGGGAGGGCTCACCACCATCCTCGAAAAATCGCTGGGCGCGGTGGCCAAAGGCGGCACGACCAACCTCGTCGATGTCGTGGAGTACGCAGACCAGGTCGCGGCCAAAGGCTTCGTTTTCATGGACACGCCGGGCTACGACCCGGTGTCGGCCACGGGTCAGGTGGCCGGTGGCGCCAATCTCATCTGCTTCACCACGGGACGTGGCTCCGTCTATGGCTGCAAACCCTCGCCGTCGATCAAGCTGGCCACCAATACGCCGCTCTACGAGCGCATGACCGAAGACATGGACATCAACTGCGGCGAGATCGTCGACGGCACCGTCAGCGTCCAGGAAAAGGGCCGGGAGATCTTCGAGCTCATCTTGAAGGTGGCCGGCGGCGACGCAACCAAGAGCGAGGCCCTGGGCATGGGCAACGACGAGTTCGTGCCCTGGCAGCTCGGCGCGGTGATGTAGGCCAGCGCCGTTAGCCCGGGGATCGGCCATCTGGCGTCAGTCTCCGGGCAGCAGCACACCCCTGAATGGATCGGTGGCCTGCGTTGGTCCGTGCCGCAGACCAGCCAGATAAGTCTGTCGATTGCTGGCACCCTGTGCGCTGGAATAAACCGCCTGATAGGTCTCGCCCTTAGCATCGGCATACAGGGCGCCAAAGGTGCCCAGGCCCATCCGTGACAGAGCGGCGTCGAGCACCGCGATCTTGTCGCGCAACTCGCGCGCCTTGCGCCGGGTGTACTCGGCATCGGTCTCGGCACGGGTTGCAGTGGCTATCCAGGCCGCGTACTGATCGGCGCCCGTTTTCATGAACGCCTTCACCACGGAATCGATCGCCGCAAAGCTGGCCACCGGCTGCGTGCCGAAGGATTGCTGCAGAACGCCATAGGTCTCCTGCGCCATCCGCATTGAACGTTCGTCATTCCAGGGGTAGTCGAGATATTGCCGCAGCGTCGAGCCCTGCGGCGCGGCGCTGTTGATCACGTCGTAGGTCTGATCGGGATCGTGCCCGGCCCGCAGGTGGCCCTGGAAGGGTCCGAAGGGCACATTGTTGGAGTCGCGATGCGAGAACGTGTCCTCGAAGGTGTGCAGGTACTCGCCGAGCAGCAGCACACTGGCGCAATCGCTCAAGGCGGGATTGCGCGAGGCCCGGTAGAGATTGCCGAGTTGCGGACTGCTCGGGTTGAAGTAGCGCACGGTGGCATCGCCGGTTGTGTCGAAGCCGGCCATCACGAAGTGGTACAGCGCCCGGGCCTTGAAATTGCCGACCGTCTCGGGCCGGGTGCTCGGGTTGTCATCGACGTACTGAGCCGCCAGCGCGACGGTGTACGAACGCTGCGGCGACACCCCTGCGGCACGGGCCAGAAAGTAGGTGAGGTAGTAGTGGACATCGACCTCATAGAGGCCGAACGGGTCACCGCGTCCGATGGGATCGCTGCCAGCGAAGCTGCGCTCATTGCCGCCGATCGATGCGCCCAGCGGATCGGGCTGCGCATAGCGGCCCTGCTCGGGAATGTAGCTGCGCCAGCCATTTTCATGACGACCGGTTTCGGGATCGAACCATTGTCCGGCCAGACGCAATCCGGGGTCGCTTTCGGGCTTTGACGATGCCCCTGGCAGCGCCTGACCGAACGCAAGCAGGCGCGCCTGCCAGACGGTGTCGCCGCGATCATCCAGAGCACGCAGCGGCGCGCCGCGATGATCGGCCATCAGCCAGTGCACCGACTCCAGGCGCCCGTTCTCGAACCGCAGCTCGGCCAGCGGCCATTGACCGAGGCGCACGATCCAGCGTCGCAGCTGGCCCCGGTGGTCGGCGACACCGGCGAGCAAGCCATCCTGGTGGAGATACAGCTCTGCCTGCTCGTCGGCGTGGCCGACTGCGCGTCGCACCCGCAACCCTTGCGCGTTGTAGTCGTACACCGCCAACAGGCGTTGATCGGCGAACGCGGCGATGGCTCGGCCGTGCGGCCCCTTGATCACGCCGCGAAGACGGGCCTGCTGCCAGGCATCGCCAGCAGACGTGGATGCACGGGCAGGCGGTGGCGCGGTGCCAACATCGATGCCGAGATCGCCGGCAACAGTTCTGCCCATCAGACGCGTGACGGTGGCATCGTCAGGCGAGGCGATTGAAAGCAGACGGCCGTCGCGGTCGTAGCGGTAGCGTTCGACGGCGTTCGCTGCGGCGAGCGCCCCGCCCTGCGCCCCGCCCTGCACCGTGCGGGCGCCCGCGGCCCAGGCGACACGAACCAGTCGATTGCCGTTTCGATCGTAGGCGAAACCCTCGGCGCCCGAGCTGTCGGCGGCACCGGTCAGCCGCCCTGCGTCGTCATAGGTGAACGCTGCCCGCTCGGCGTCCTGCTGGCGTTCAACGATGCGGCCGTTCTCGTCGTAACGCAGTGTCTGGCGCGTGAGGACACTGCCCTGGCGCGTTGCCGAGAGCTCATTCACCCGGCCTTTGCCGTCGCGCCCAAAAGAGACTTGCATGCCGTTGCCGGCGCGATACCCAACCAGCGCGACTGCGGGCCCGGCGGCATTTGGCTGCCACGCGATGCCATCTGCCAGCAGCACCTGCCGGCCATCGGCACTGTGCAGCGCTATGGCTGACGGGTTGCCATGGACATCGCGGGCAACGCCCAACGCATGGCCGCCCGGCAGTCGCTGCGCCAGCATCCGCCCCAGCGCATCGCGGCGAGTGAGCGTGACCATCGCCCGCAGGGCATTTGGCGCAACTGCCGCGCCGGCATCGCGCGCACCGATCAGTACCGCCTCTGCGATCGTGCGGCCCTGCGCATCATGACGATAGGCAATGGTCTGGGCCGGATCGGAAACCGAACTCAAGCGGGTGCCTTCGTAGGCATATTGAACAGACCGCGGATTGGCAGGGCTGCCGCGATGGAGCAGTCGGCCCAGCGCATCATGGGTGAACGTCTCGATAGTGCCGGACTCGTGCGTGCGCAGCACCAGACGCCCGGCTGCGTCGAAACGGCTCAGTGTCACGCCCCGCTGCGGACCGGACTCCGCCACCACCTGCGCGAAATCGTCATGCCAGCGGATGGCCCGAGCCCCGAGCGGATCTGTCGACTCGATTCGCCCGCGCAGCGGGCGCTGTGGCAGCGCGGCCGCGGCCGCGGCCGCGGCCGGCACAACGGGCGTCGGCCAGCGTTGCCCGCCGGCATCGGTGAACGCCTCGACGCGGCCGGCCGCATCGTGGTGCACGCCGAGAGCGATCAGACCTTGAATCGTCAACCATCGGCTGCCGCCGCCGTCGGGCGTCCACTGGCTCACGATGCCGCCGCGCTCCATCCTGGTGGGAGCACTGTCCGCCCCGTATGACACACGAGTGAGCAGACCATCCGCATCGCGCCAGGAAACCAGGCGGCCTTGCGCGTCGTGCTCGCGGGTCTCGCGCAGCCCTTGCGGCAATTGGATCTCCACCAGTCGACCGAGCTCGTCATGGCGAAAACGGGTGCGATCGATCTCTCCGGGCAACGGCCCGTCGACCCAGGCCAGGCGACCGCGAGCCGGGCCGCGGTCTTCATAGCCATTGCGGGTAGTGCGCTCAACACGATGCCAGCGCCGTGGCTCGAGCTGAGCATCGAGGCTCTGAAGGTCCGGGGTGTATCCGCTCATCGTGTGGCTGGCGAGGCGGCCCTGGGCGTCGTACTGCCAGCTTTCGCGCCGCTCTCGGCCCGGCGCCACTGAGCTTTCCACAATGGCGGCCAGGGGCGCGTCGATTTCGTCACTCTGGTATTCAAAGCGCTGATGCCGGACGAGCGCAGGCAGACCGTCTCGCGCTGGCCAGCGCGAGCTGAGGCGCAGCACACGCCCGGAAGCATCGCGCTGCCATTGCAGATCGAGACCACTGGCCGCCCAGGTTTCACGGACCAGCCGCGCACCGGCGTCGTACTGGCGCGAAACGCCGGCCGGTGGGCACACGACACAGCCGGGCCCGACCGCCTCGAGCATCATTGCGCGATGCGCATGCGCCAGGTAACGCCAGCGGTATCGGGTGACCCCGTCGCGCTCGTGCGCGACGATGCTCTCGCCGGGTTCACCGGCACGCTGCGGCACGCGATAGGCGACCGTGAGCTGCGACTGTCTGGCCAGGCGCGATGCCACGGCGCGGCCTTGGTCGTCATAGGCGAATTCACCGATCGGGGCGCCCTGATCGTCGATGATGC
>JAYVOV010000369.1:0-5819 GCA_043757735.1 Burkholderiaceae bacterium | reverse complement strand
TCACCGTCAATCGTTCGGCGATTGCGCCGGCCGGTGCAAGACTGGTCAGAGCGGCCACCAGCGCCGTCGCCAGGACAGACACCACAGGCGCTCTCAGCGCCGCTGACAGCGGCCGGGGTCGCGACCAGCGGACTGCGAAGGCCGTCATCGACTCAGGGCTCAATCGCGACACCGACGATCGGTTCGTCGGCGCCGATCGTGCCCAGCAGGCTGGCCCGGCCGGTGCTCAGGTCGATCAGGTACCACCGGGTGCGGGTGGCGCCCTGGCGCGTGAGCGCCGCGAAACCAGCATTCGAAATGTCGGCGATGTCGAACGATGCAGTCTCGAATGAGCCGGCAGCCAACGGGCCGATCGTCGTAAGCAGGCCGGTATTGGGCGACTCCACAGGCGCCGCACCCTCGCGCGACCCCTGCAGGACCAGACTCGCGGTCTGCGCGTCGATGGCATAGTTGGTGGTGATTTTTTCGTTTTCCTTGTTGTAGCTGTAGGCGGCTGCAACCAGTCGCGGCGCGCGCCCGCTGTTCGTATCGCCGGGCGCGTAGCGCAAATGCATGTCCGGCTGCAGGCCAGGCGCCTGCGGGTCGGCATCGATCGCAGCGCCGGTGTCCGGGTGCAGCCGAAGATTCTGTCCGGTGTCGCTCACGACCCGGATCCGGTCGACTGTCGGGTTGAAATCAAAGCCGAATGCATTGCCGCGCAGTGCGATTCCGATGCCGGTTCCCACGGGTGTGAGCTGGCCGCTGGCCGTGTCGATCCGATAGAGTTTCCCGTGATCCGACAGTGCGTAGAGCTGGCCGCGCGCAACCCGGTAGTCGATGCCGAGCAGGCGCTCGCCGGCCGCCATTCCTGTCAGGGGTTTGCGCGACAAGATGGTCGCCGGCAAGCCGGCATTGAAGCTGATCAAGACATGCGATGCAGTCACCGCGAAGGCGTTTTCCTTGCGGGGCGCACTGGGCGGGTCGGTGTAGGCCGCACAGCCCGCCATCAGGGCACTGACGATCAGCGATGCGGTACGGGCGAAACGCCAGGAGGATAGGGCGGCGGTCACATTCACGAGTTGCGTCTTCCTGGGGCGAGGCACCAGACTGTGCCGGGTTCGGCGCGGCCGGTAACACGAGGTCTATGATCCGGCAGTCCGATGAACTGGAACAAGCAATCCGGGCTGGCGAGCTACCATCGGTGCGAACTGTCGGATGAGCGGACGCCAGCAGTGCTGCGCGGCCACGCCAGCCCGATCGCCCACGACCACCATGGAGACCAGAAATGCTGACCTACGATGTAATCGAACATGGCAAGCCCCTCCAGGCCCGCTTGCGCGAAACGCCGAGCCCGACCGGCCGCGAGGTGCTTATTCGGGTGACCCGTTCAGGCATCTGTCACTCCGATCTCCACATCTGGGACGGCTATTTCGATCTCGGTGGCGGCAAGAAATTTTATGTGCGTGACCGTGGCTGTGTGCCGCCGTTCACCGTCGGGCACGAGCCGTTCGGTGTAGTCGAGGCATTCGGACCCGAAGCCACCGGTGTGAAGGTGGGCGATCGGCGGCTGGTCTATCCGTGGATCGGTTGCGGCAAGTGCGCGGTCTGCGAAGCGGGTCAGGACAACTATTGCCTGGCGGGGCGCTTCCTCGGCGTGATGGGGCAGGGCGCTTATGGAACCCATCTCGTCATTCCGGAGTCCAAGTACCTGATCGATGCCAGTGGCCTCGATGAAGCGTATGCCGCGACCCTGGCCTGCTCGGGGCTCACCGCCTTCAGCGCGATCGGCAAGCTGCCGACTTTGGCGCCCCGGGATTGGGTTGCGGTGCTGGGTTGCGGTGGCCTGGGCATGGCCACCATTGCTATTTTGCGTGCCCGAGGTGTCGAGAACATCGTTGCCTGCGATATCGACGCCGGCAAGCTCGCCGAAGCGACCATCCAAGGAGCCCGTCTCACCCTCGACACGCGGGCGCCGGACGCGCTGGTCAAACTGAAGGCAATGACCGGTGATTCGGTCGCCGGCGCGATCGATCTGGTCGGTATGCCGGCCACGGCGGAACTGGCGATCGGCGCTCTGCGCAAGGGCGGCCGCTACATCATGTGCGGCCTGTTCGGTGGCGAAATCACGCTGCCGCTGCCGCCGCTGGCCCAGCGTGCGCTCACCATCGGCGGCTCCTACGTCGGCAATCTGGCCGAATTGCGCGAACTGGTCGCTCTGGCGCAGTCAGGGCGCCTGAAAGCCACGCCGGTGCAGGTGCGTGCGGCCAGCGAAATCAATCGCAGTCTGGAAGAGTTGAAGGCGGGCACCGTTATAGGCCGTGTGGTCATCGACATGGAAACGGCTGCGTGATCGATTGCAGCGGCGCGGCTGAGGGTTGATCTGCCCAGCCGCGCTGGGCAGCAGTCTCAGGCTTCACTGTAGAAAAAACGGGGCGCAAGGCCCCGTTCTCGTTGATTGACCGCTCTTGCTGGGGCGGCGTGTGTTCAGGCGCCGGTGGCGTCTTTCACGCACTTCTTCGTGAAGCTGTTCTTGGCCGCCCCGGCAAGCTTCTTCTCGGCTGCGGCCGCGTCGCATGTCTTTTGAGCGTCGCCCGAGCATTTTTTGACGAAGCTGTTCTTGGCGGCGCCGGCGAGTTTTTTCTCGGCAGCCTGGGCAGAGCAGGTCTCGCCCGCCGCGAAGGCGGAGGCGGCGAAAGTGGACAGGGCCAAGCCAACGATCAGTGCGCGCATGAATCTCTCTCCCAAAAGTATGCCGAACTGCCCGATGCAGCGCGGTATCGGTATCGAAACACATCGCAGGCCTGCGGGCAAACGGCAGCTTCTGCTGCGTGGTTGGCACGCCGAAGGTTTGTCATGATTTGACAATCGAGTTAAATATGGGAAAAATACCCATTCTATATCCGGCGTTGCGCAGCGTCTGCGGTGTCGACCTCAGCGGTTCAACCTCGAATCTCGATTGAAAAGGAAGATGCAATGGAAAACGCAAGAACAGGCGGCGGTGCCGTCGCAGCGCCGGGTGGTGAGACGGGAGGCAGCCATGGCGGTGCCGGACCGGGCTGACCCGCAGCATGGCCCACAGCCAGGAAGTCATTGTCTTCAGCGATGTCGATGCCGACGGTCTCTATGCTGTGACGTCGCGGGCTCGTATCACAACCGAGGCCCCGGCGACGGACGCCGACGGCCATGTCCGTGCCCATCAGGTGCAGGTGACACTCGACGGGGCAGGCACCGCGGTCGCGGAAGTAAGCGCGGTTTTGCGCGACGGCACGACCAAGGTGCTGCAGGGGGGCAACGTGGGTTTTGTGCTCAATCAGGGTTTTCTGATTGGAACGCACACCCCTGATGCCGGGCCCGCGCGCTGGGAGATTTTCCGCGACGACAATCATGACGGACTGTTCACTGAAGTGGCCAACGGCGCCGGCGACGTCGTCGACCTGACCGCCGTGGCGACCGTCATTGAACCGAATATCGATCTGCTGTAAGGGTTCCGCTCCTCCGGCGCGCGCGCTTTAACGTGCGTCGGGGGCGCGCTGTCATCGGCGCAAATCGGCGGTGAAGCGGTTCTTTCCGAGCCAGCGCGCCCTTGGCGAAGTGGCGCTGCTTGGTTGTTTCGGGTTGCAGGTCACGCAGACTTCCAACAGGAGAAAGCCGGCTTTGACACAATCCTCAACTAATCCGCCGCCGTTCGCTGACCCTCACAATGCGCCGCAAGACTCGGAGATCACCCGGGTCCGCAGTCTGCACGGCCTCTTGCGCTGGCTGCTGATCGCCAGTGCGGCGCTGACGATCTTTCTGTGCATCAACCAGCAGTTCACGCTCAAATTTTTCGTCGGATTCACGCCGCTCAACACCGAGTACTACTACGGGCTGCTGCTGATCAGCCTGCCGTTCGTGTTCCTGGTGTTCCCGGGGACGAGCAAGGCAGAACTCGATCGTGTTCCCTGGTACGACGCTTTCCTGTTCGCGCTCACCGCCGCCGTATCCCTCTACCTGATGTTCAACATCCGCAAGGCCGCGGAACTCGGCTGGGAATTCGCCGGCGCGCCGGCGCCGGTGATCTGGGCCAGCTACGTGATGTGGGCGGCCCTGATGGAGGGCTTGCGCCGCACCGGGGGCTGGAGCCTGCTGATGTCTATCCTGCCGTTCACGCTGTACCCGGTGTTCGCGGATTCATCCTGGCTGGGCCCGATGAAAGGACAGCAGTCGACGCTCGAGCAGGCGGCTGGTTATCACATGCTGTCTTCCGAAAGTCTGCTCGGCATTCCGGTGCAGGCATTTGCCGAAACAGTGATCGGCTTTCTCGTGTTCGGCACGGCACTGATGATGACCGGCGCCGGCAAGTTTTTCATCAACCTTTCGTTCGCCTTGTGCGGCACGTTTCGCGGTGGCGCTGCCAAGGCATCTTTGCCAGCGGACTGCTCGGCATGATGTCCGGTTCCATCGTCTCCAACGTGCTCACCGCTGGCACGATGACCATTCCGGTCATGAAACGCACCGGATTTCGCGCGTCTTACGCGGGTGCGATCGAGGCTTGCGCATCGACCGGCGCAGTACTCGCGCCGCCGGTAATGGGCGCTACCGCTTTCGTGATTGCGCAGTTCCTGGGAGTGAGCTACGCCGAAGTGGCGCTGGCCGCAGTGATCCCGGCGCTGCTGTACTACGTGGGCCTCTTCATGCAGGTCGATGCATATGCGGCCCGCCACAATCTGCTGGGGCTGCCGCGCGAGGAACTGCCGTCGTTTCGTCAGACCTTCCGCGAGGGCTGGTATTACGTTTTCGTGATTGCGCTGCTGATCTTCATGCTGCTGATCATGAAGCGCGAAAGCCACGCGCCGTTCTGGGCCACCCTGCTGCTGCTGATCCTCAACCAGCTGCTCAATCGTGAGAAGTGGACCTGGTCGACCGTATTAAAATTCTTTGAAGTCAACGGCCGCACTTTTGTCGAGCTGATCGGCATTCTGGCCGGCTGCGGCCTGTTGATCGGCGCCTTCTCGATGACCGGGGTCATCTCGAGCCTGGCTGGCGACCTGCTGCGGATCGCGGGCGACAACGCGCTGATGCTGCTGGCGATGACCGCGGTCACCAGCCTGGTGCTCGGCCTGGGCCTCACCACCACTGCCTGCTACATTTTTCTGGCCATCCTGGTCGGCCCGGCGCTCGAGAAGATGGGCCTGAACAAGATGGCGGTCCACATGTTCGTCTTTTACTGGGGCATGTTGTCCGCCATCACGCCGCCGGTGGCGATTGCCTCGTTTGCAGCTGCCGGCATCGCCGGTGCCCCGGCGATGAAGACCGGATGGGAGTCGATGCGGGTCGGCTCCATCATTTACTTCCTGCCGTTCTTCTTCGTGATGGATCCTGCTCTGGTGCTGCAAGGCTCCTGGGCGCAGGCGGTCTGGCTGACGTCCAAGTGCGCTCTGGGCATCTTTGTCATCTGCGCAGGTATCCAGGGTTATCTGGCCTTCGTGGGAAATCTCGATCGCACCGGATGGCTCGAGTGGCCGATCCGAATTCTGCTGATGGTGGGCGGCGTGCTGATCGCCACCCCGGCGAGTCCCTTGCTGCCCATCAGCGGGCAGCAGTTATTGAGTGGCGGCATAGCAGCGATCCTGATCGCCACGACGACGGCCTTCGTGCGCGCAAGGCGCACTTGATTTTCAGGGAGAAAGCGTCATGGCAGGCGCCATAGTGGCAGTTGAAGAAATGATCGGCGAGCGGATCCGCCTGCGTATCGGCGACGATGGGGTTGCCGACGTGCGCCTGTTCCGCGCCGACAAGATGAATGCGCTCGATGCCGCGATGTTCCAGGCCCTGATCGACACCGGCGAAAAACTCTGTCG
>JAYVOV010000368.1:0-5834 GCA_043757735.1 Burkholderiaceae bacterium | reverse complement strand
CCGATCTTTCGCCTTGCTTCGTTTTGTACTGGCACGCAGGTTGACAACACGCTGGCCGATCGCGGCTATCGCTTCGCTGATCTGAGCCTGGTCATGACCGCGCCGCTTGCCGAACACTTCGACCAGCGCGACCAGCCAATCGCCGGATTCCTGCCCGACGCCGCAGCCTGGTTGGCTGCAAATCAGTGCATCAAGGGTGATAGCAATGGCGCGGTGCCTGCGCACCTGGAGATGCTGCGGGCCATTCGCGGCGACTGCGCGTTCGCGGTGACACCCGCAGCAGGCGAGCCCGTGTGCTGCGGTCTGGGTGTGGCCACTGGCGAACACCTGGGGCTGTTCGAAGTTGCCACTCAGGCAGGATCGCGTCGCCGAGGCCTGGCTCGTCGCTTGTGCCGCGATCTGATGGCATGGGGCCAATCGCGCGGCGCGCGCACTGCGTACCTCCAGGTGGTCGCCAGCAACCACTCTGCCATACGGATGTATGAAGACCTCGGCTATCGTCGGAGCTATCACTACTGGTATCGAATCCGATGAGATGGCAGCTCGTCACTGGCCAGCCAGACATGCCCACTTGAGCCGACATGCCCACCTGAGTTTCTATGTACGAATCCGCCGCACGCCAGCCCATTTCACGCCAGCGTTTCCTGCGCCGGTTGCTGCTGCATGGTCTGGCAGCGACCGGGCTGCTGCTGGTATCACTTGGCTTTGGCATGCTGGGCTATGCACATTTCGAAGGCCTCGCCTGGCGCGACGCCTTCCTCAATACGGCCATGCTGCTGGGCGGCATGGGTCCTGTGGACGCGCCCCGCACAGACGGGGGAAAATTGTTCGCGGGTCTCTATGCGCTTTACGCCGGATTGGTTTTCCTGGTGTCGGCCAGCCTCGTGTTGTCGCCGCTCTTGCATCGGGTCATGCACAAATTCCATTGGGAACCGGGCACATGACGCAAGCGATAGTCGCAGGTAGGCATGCGGATCTCCTGACCAGGTCGGGGTCAGACCAGATCGGGTTGCGGATACCGTACATCGCCAGGCCGGCACCATCGACATACACCGGGACATAGATCTTGGAGCCACGCGACAGATCCTCGATGTCGCAGTTGCCGCCATGCTCGCGCGGGGGGGGGCACGCGATCCGGTTCGGTGGCGATGAGACCCACTTCCCGGTCGTTCCAGGTCTTGAGCATCTTGGGATCGGGCAGGCAGCCGATCAGTCCCGGGTGGATGTGGTCGGCATAGCTCACCCCGGTCGCCGAACCAGGCGGTGCCTTGTGCATCGTCATTCTCGCGGAGGCGAGGCATGCACCCTCGAACAGGGAACAAACACCTCGAACACCTATTTGAAAAGCTCGGCATAGAGACCCGAACTGCAGCGGCCGCCGCCGCGAACCGCCGGCAGATCGGATCGCCGGAAGGGTCACCGATCTGAGACGGCTGCCCGGCCGTCAGTTGCTGGCGAAGCCGCTGGTAGCGATGTTCTGGTCCGCCGAGTAGGTGTAGCCCGCGAGCGTTACCGAGGTGACCGTGAACATGAAGGTGCCGGTATTGCGGGTCCGCCCGGACTTCACTGCGGCCTGGCCGGTGCTGCCGGTCGTCGATGATGCACTGCCAGTCACGACGCCGCTCCAGGTCCCGTTGACAGTCGCGCCGACCACCTTGTTGCCGCTGCCATCGAGCACCGTCACCACAGCGGTCGCGTCGGATTGATTGTTCTTGTAACCGGTCGTCGTGACCGTGATGCCCTGCAGATGCATCGAGGCTGTCGCCGCTGGTGCCGACGATACCTGGATGGAGACCGATTTGAGATCAGTCAGTCCGGTGTTGTCGGTGACCAGCAGCGTGGCGGCGTACGTGCCCGGCGTCGAGTAGGTCCGCGACCCGTTGACGCTTGACACCGCAGCCGATCCGTCGCCGTAATTCCAGACCCATGAGACAACCGTACCGTCGTTGTCGTAAGAACCGCTGCCGGTGAAATTCACCGCGAGGGGCGCAACACCAGAGACTACCGAAGCGACTGGCACCGAAACCGGCGGCAATGATGCGGGTGCGGGCGCCGTTACCGACACGCCATATTCGCCGACGCTGGCATAACTGGTGTAGCCAGTCGCCAGAGGATCACCTTCACCCGTGCCATTGACCGTCACGAAATACGTGCCGGCTGCGGGCACCGTGAATGAGAGCGAGGCATTCACCGCACCAACCGGGTTGGCCGACGCGATGACCGTGCCGGCGCTGTTGCGCAACTGAACACTGATGTCGAGATTGGGCGAACGCAGGGCGGGCACCACGCTCACACTGACCGTGCCAGGGCCGCTGGCGAAGCTGAACACATCGGTATCGGCCGACGATGCGATCACACCTTGAGCCCAGTAGCTGGAGAGGCCGTTGGCCACCGTTGCGCTCATCTGCGTGGCGGCGGCGGTGGTGTTGCCGTGATCGTCGATGCGAAGCGTCAGGCCATTGCTCAGGATGATCGCGAAGTCGTCCTCACGGTTGTTCGCATCAAAGTATTCGCCGCGGCTCCATTGCGTGAGTTCCTGGTAGTAGCCTGAGCCCATGATCGGCGCCCATCCGGTCGCGCCTGATCCCTGGCCACGGTAGTAGGCAGACGTCGAGGTGCCATCGTGGCTCAAACCCAGCGTGTGACCCACCTCATGCGAAACCGCTTCGGCGACATACTTCTCATTGCCGCTGCCAAGTTTGTCGTAGAAGATGTAGGCAGTCTTGTAGTACTCGCCCACGTAGTCGAACACGCCCACATAGGCGAAGCCGCCGCAGTTGCAGGGCGACGCGGTGGCAGCGGTGAAGTCCCTGGTGATCACCGCGCGCACGCCGTACTGCGTGTCAGTCGACGATGTTCTGGTCAGGCGATCGGCCGCCGGCTCTTCGGTGGTCACATCGACATCGAACAGCGAATAGTCTTCCGCGACGCGCTGCCAGATCTTCTGGATCCGATCCAATTCTGTCGCGCTGAAAGAAGACGGCACGCCATCGAGGTCGAAGGCCGGCGAGACGATTGGATCGATCGCGTAAGACGCGTTCCAGACAGTTCCGGTGCTGGTGTGTCCGTTGAAGTCCAGGTAGATCACCTTGCTTGCGCCGGGGCGGCTGTGCAGCAGGAAAGTCTGATCCAAGGGGTATGAGGCGGTGGTGCCCGGTGTGCTCGCCGAAGCGCTCAAGACCGGCGCCTTCTGGGGCACTTCGAACTCCTCGATGTGGAACAGGCGCCCCTGCTTGTCGAGACGCGCGGTGCGGTCGCGACGAAGATTGGCGATAAATTCGGCGGCGCTCTTTCGGTAGTGCGCCGCCACTTCGGGCAGGCGCGCACCAAGCAGATCGACAGCACGCTGGCCGCGTGAAAATTCGGGCAGCTGCACTTGCGGAAGATCCGGGCGACCGGGCGCATCGCTGGCCGCCAGGACGACCGAATTCAGCGTCATGCCGAGAACAAATGAGGCGAGCGCAAGGCCCGTGCGGCGCAGATTTTTCATATCAGACATCTCCGTTGATCGGTCGCAGCTTGTGTGAACAGCGGCACAAACTCCCGTCATCTTTGATGTGCGGTCGAACCACGGCGACGACAGGCGGATTGCCCCGGCGGTGCCCGGCGACGGACGGTATAAGGTCTGTCGGGGATTATCGATTTTTGTCGGAAGATCTCTTTCAGGCGCCGGCTCGAAATCTGCGGCAGAATTCGCGCCAAAGGAGATCGCCCGAGATGTCGTCGCCCGTCATTCCCGAAAATGCTCATCAGCTGCAATCGGCAGGCAGTGCCGAGATCAGCCGCATCCAGGCGCAGGCGCGTCTGCATCACGCCTACCTGCTCGGCCTGCAACTGATGATCGCGACCCGCAAGGGCCCCGAGGTCACCGGCCAGTGGATGTTCCGGCTGTTTCGCCGCCAGCACGAGCGCAAATTCCTGTCCAGCTTCACCAAGCTGGGCCTCACCGGCCTGCCCCATGCGCTGGCCTGCGCCCGCTATCACGTGCTGTCCAACGAAATCGGCGGCGTCGCGGTTCAGTACATGGAAGAGAGCGATCGCAAAGCCTGGGTGCGGTTCCGCTATCCGCGCTGGATGTACGACGGCGCCACGATCTGCGGTGTGCCGGTCGAGTCCAGCCGCGGCTTCCTGCAGGGCTGGTACGCTCAAAACGGCGTCTCGCTGGACAACCCCCGGCTGGGCTTCGTGTGTGTCAGCGAGGACATGACGGGCGAGTTCGGCATGTGCGGCTACTTTCTCGAATACGACCACGACCTGGCGCCCGAAGAACGTCTGCGCTTCGCCCGCGATGAACGCCCGCCCGCCTGGGATCCGGCGCGCCAGCCACGCCCGCCGGCCGGGCACTGGAACGAGGAGCGGCTGCAGAAAGCAGCACGCAACTACGCGATGGAATACATCCGCAACGGCATCCTGACGCTTGCGCAGGTGATCGGCGAACCGGCTACCCGTGAGCTGGCCGGGCTGGCCGCGCGCCTGATCGGCATGCAGTACTGGCGCGAGACCGCCGCGCTGGTTGGCGCCCGAGACGGTGGCGCCGATTGCGCGGCCGACTACCTGCTGCGTATGTTTGCGGGCATGGGCGACGACTGCACGCTGGCAGAGGGCGCCACCGCAAGAACCGCTGTGCTCGAACAGCGCGGCCTGCGCATCCTGCGTGACATCGACGGGACCGAGCGGCAGCTGCTCTGGGATTGCTGGCAGCAATTGTGGATTGGTGCCCTGCGCGCCCACGAACCCATACCGCAAGCGGTGGTCAGTCTCGGGCAGGTCGATGGCAACTGGGCGGCACGCTGGGAGATCTCGGCCCGGTGAACACTCACGAGCCCGGCTGGTGCTGCGGCAATCAGACTTCGAAGCGCCGCCGGATGATGTCGAGATCGCGCTCGCGGCGGTACAGGTCGCTGCGCGCGGACTCGCGCCGCCGGTCCATGTCGCGAATCTCGCTGCGGATACGGTCGCGGTCGCGATCGTTCAAGCCGTCCTTACGCAGATCGCGCTCGCGGCTGCTGATCTGAGTCTCGATCTCGCGAACCCGCCGGCCTGCCTGTTGAACCGCATACCCCGCCGAATGCACCTCACGGAACGGACCATCGATCGGCCCCTGACAAACCCCCTGATACGCATTGCCCGCGCTCCCTTCACGCAGGGCCGTTGGCAGTGTGCAATAGCTGCGCAGGCCTTCGTGGCGCCCGGTCAGCCAGGCGCGCTCGTCGGGCAGCACGCCCACATCGCGGCAGGCGCGCCGATGCTCGTGAACGCGGCTCTCGGGCTGACCCTGCGCGCCGTCCTGTCGTCCGAGCTGATACCAATCGACCCGCGGGCAGTCCTCGGCAGCGATCGTGGCACAGCCGCTGACCAGAGCCAGCCACGCGAGCGCAAGGCAGATGCCCAGCGCCCGACCCGCGATACGATGGCGCATGTCCTGATCTCGTTCAATGAGCTGCAGCGAGTATATCGACATCGTTCGACCACCAGTCCCGAGGGAGAATTTCCGAATGGCAGTGCATGAAATTCTGCGCATGGGCGATGCGCGACTGCTGCGGCGCGCCGAGCCGGTCGCCGTGGTGCCGGGCCCCGGCCTCGACGCACTGATCCGCGATCTTTTCGACACCATGCACGCCGCCGGCGGCGCCGGTCTGGCTGCCCCGCAGATCGGTGTCAATCTGCGGGTGGTCATCTTCGGCACGGGCGAGGTCATCCCGCGTTACCCGGACGCCGCACCCGTACCGCCCACCGTGCTCATCAATCCGGTCCTCGAGCCGATCGGCGACGCCCTGGACGATGACTGGGAAGGTTGCCTGAGCGTGCCCGGCATGCGGGGCGTGGTCCCGCGC
>JAYVOV010000367.1:0-5870 GCA_043757735.1 Burkholderiaceae bacterium | reverse complement strand
GGCGGCCGATCGCGCCCGCTTCGGCGCCGGCATGTCGGCAGGATCATAGAGATCGTGGAACGGCCGGCTGGCAATGAAGGGCGGATGCGGGCGGATGTAGGCCGCGTGCACGAACCAGGCCCGGTCTCGGCGCATGGCGATATAGCTCAGCACCTCGTCGGTCAGGTAGGCCGAGATGCTGTGTTCGGCGGCGAAGCGGGCCGGTGCGTGGGTGGGGCCTCGTGCTTCGAAGGCGCTGTCGGGCCTGTACAGAGCCTGCTGATCGCTGCCGAAATCGTAGCCGCGCGCGGCCAGATACCCCATCCAGCGCAACGGCACTTCGGGCAGGTACAACTCGGTCGTGAAGCCGCGCATCACCTGTTCGTAGCTGCGCAGGGCCGGGTCCTGCGGATGGTGCAGACGCGGGTCGACTGCCGTATCGGTATAGCCGAACAACGCGGGCTCGTAGCCTGCCTTGCGGCACTCCAGTGCGAGATTCGTGAAGCGCGCGTCCAGAGGGGTGCCGTTGCGCATCACGCCGTGGTTGTGCTGGTACTGCCCGGTCAGCAGGGAGGCGCGCGCGGGGCCGCAGGGCGCGCTTTGCGAGTAGTGCCGGGAGAACAGAACGCCGTCGGCGGCGATTCGGTCGAGGTGGGGCGTTTGGATCAACGTATTGCCCGCGCGTCCCAGCGCGTCGGCGCGCCATTGATCCAGGACGATGAACAGGATGTTGCGATCAGGCGTGGTCGGCACGGGCGGCGGCGGCAGGGTTCGAGAAATGAACTATGCCCGCGAACCAGCCGGCGTGCGGCCAGAGGGCCGGTCTGGTGTCCCGAAAGAAAGCGTTCAGTGAAGCCGGCGGGCAGGCGCGCTGATAATATCGTGCGACACCAGTTTCATCCTCGAGGAATCGATCGCCATGTCAGAAGCTCTCATCATTGACGCCTGCCGCACCCCGCGCGGCATCGGCAAACTCGGCAAGGGTGCGCTCGCCGACATGCACCCCCAGCATCTGGGCGCCGCGGTGCTCAAAGCACTGGCCGAACGTACCGGCATCAACACCGGCGACGTCGACGACATCCTCTGGGGCACCAGCGCGCAGCGCGGCCCGCAGGGCGGCGATCTCGGCCGTATGTCGGCGCTCGACGCGGGCTACGATGTGCGTTCCAGCGGCGTCACCCTGGACCGCTTCTGCGGTTCGGGCATCACCACGGTCAACCTGGCCGCAGCCACGATCATGGCCGGCATGGAAGACCTCGTCATCGCGGGCGGCACCGAGATGATGTCGATGTCCGGGCGGCGCAGCGCCGAAGAGGGTCCCATGATGATGGACGCGGGCAATTTGCGTCTGCGGGCTTCGCATCCGCAGTCGCATCAGGGTGTGTGTGCCGATGCCATCGCGACCATGGAAGGCATCAGCCGCAGTGACCTCGACGCGCTGGCGCTCGAGAGCCAGAAGCGCGCTGCCCACGCAATCGCCAACCGACACTTCAATCGCAGCCTGATCAAGGTCTTCAAGGCCGACGGCACGCTGGCGCTCGATCACGAAGAGTTTCCCCGCCCGCAGACCACCGCCGAAGGTCTGGCGAGCCTGAAGCCCGCGTTCAGCGCGCTGGCCGACGTTCCCCTCGACGACAAAGGCACCACCTTCCGCAGCCTGATCCTGCAGGAGCATCCCGGCCTCGACATCAAGTTTGTCCACCACGCGGGCAACTCGTCGGGTGTGGTCGATGGCTCGGCCGCCATTCTGCTGGCTTCGCCGCGCTACGCGAAGGCCCATGGCCTGAAGGCGCGCGGCCGAGTCGTCGCGATGGCCAACATGGGCGACTCGCCCACCCTGATGCTCAACGCACCAGTGCCGGCGGCGCGCAAGGTATTGGCCAAGGCCGGCCTGACGGTGGATGACATCGATCTCTGGGAAATCAACGAGGCTTTCGCGGTGGTGGCAGAGAAGTTCATCCGCGACCTCAAGTTGAATCGCGACAAGGTCAACGTCAACGGCGGTGCAATGGCGCTCGGCCACCCGATCGGCGCGACCGGATCGATCCTGATCGGCACGCTGCTCGACGAACTCGAGCGTCGCGATCTGAAGCGCGGGCTGGTCACCATGTGCGCGGCGGGCGGCATGGCGCCGGCTATCATCATCGAGCGGCTCTGATCTGTTCGAGGGCCACTGGCCTGTTCGAGGGCCACTGGCGGGCGAGCGCCTGCCAGTGAGCAGGCGCGGGGCGAGATCCCGCGCGCCGATCCGGGCAGGAGTCAACTCCGACACCCTCCTGGATCGCAACCTTGGCATTGCTCTTTACACCGTATCTGGCAACCCTGATCGTCATCAATCTGACCGGGCATATGACCTTGTCCGGCGGGCGCCGCCGCGTCGCAGTCACCCAGTGTTTTCGATCTCCTGGCGAAGCAGGTCGCGCAGCTTGAACTTCTGAATCTTGCCCGACGGCGTTGCGGGCATGGCATCTTGCAGCAGCAGGCGTTCCGGGATGTACTGAACCGCCACTTTCTGCAATTTCAGGAACTCGACCATGCCTGTGAAGTCCAGTGATTGCCCGGGCTTGAGCACGAGCACCGCGCAGCCTCGTTCGCCCAGGCGCTCGTCGGGATAGGCAACGATGGCGGCCTGCGCGACAGCCGGATGGCGGTAGAGCAGTGCCTCGATCTCGACCACCGGGACGTTCTCGCCGCCGCGGATGATGACATCCTTGCTGCGCCCGGTGATCCGCACATAACCCTGCTCGTCGATGCGGGCGAGATCACCGGTGTCGAACCAGTCGTCGCTGTTGGTGCCGTTCAGGTGCGGCCGTTTCAGGTATCCGCCAAAGTTCGAGCAGGCGCGCACCAGCAGACTGCCTGCCTGGCCCGCCGCCAGCTCGGCACCGTTGCCGTCGACCACCTTGATCTCCACGCCGGGCAGGGGGCAGCCGTCACTCGCGACGGAGCGCTCGTCGTCGTCGTCCTGAAGCGTCGTGGTGACTGCGCCGTTTTCGGACATTCCCCAGGCCGACACGATCTTGGCGCCCAGCGCGCGTCGAGCCTGTTCGACCAGGGGTCCGGGGATCGGGGCGCCGGCGCACAGGAACGTTTTCAGGCTCGGGACCGCGGCGCCGGTTTCGGTGACTGTGCGCGCGAGGTCGTTCAGGAACGGGGTCGAGGCCATGGTGAAGCTGACCTTTTCTGCGCCGATCAGTTCGATCGCCTTCTTGGGTTCCCAGATGTCTTGCAGCACGACGCAGGCGCGCAGCATGATGGGCATCATCAGGCCATACATGAAGCCGGTCTGGTGGGCCATCGGCGAGGCCATCAGCACGACTGAATCGGGGTCCAGCGCCGCCCGCTGCGCGAACGCGACGATGTTGGCCATCAGCGTGTTTGCGGAGTGCATCACGCCCTTGGGCTCGCCGGTGGTGCCCGAGGTGTAGATCAGCTGGGTGATGTCGTCGGGACCGGGGCGCTGGCGATTGAGGATGCTTTGCGCGTCGGGTTCGTTCTCCCAGGCGGGGCCGCTCAGCAGCGCCTCGAAGCTGTTCTTGCCGGCGCCGCCGACGACCACGACCTGCTGCAGATCGGGCAGGCTGTCGCGCAGGCCGTGCAGCATCTGCTCGTGGTCGAAGCCCCGAAAGACGCGCGGCACGATCACGACTTTGGTCGCGCCGTGCTTGAGCATGAACGAGAGTTCTCGTTCGCGAAAGATATGCATCAGCGGATTCATCACCGCACCCAGGCGCGAGCACGCCAGATAGGTGAGGGTGAACTGCCACCAGTTTGGCAACTGCGCGGCCACCACGTCGTTGCGGCCCACACCGAGCCGAGCCAGTCCGACAGCGATCCGATCGGCCATTGCCGCCATCTCGCGATAGCTGAAGCGGCGGACCTCGCCGGTCTCGACACCGATCGCGGTGAGTGCGAGTTTGTCCGGAAACTGCGCCAGGCAGGCATCGAGCTCCTGGTTGATGGTGCGATCGTGCCAGAGGCCTCGCTGGATCATGCTGGCACGCCGCGGTGCCAGCAGAATGGCGTCGAATTCCATGTGATGCCTCCTCAAGGTGTTGGGGCGTGCCGTCGCGGTCTCTGGGTTCCGCTGCGCGCGCTGGTGTGCGTGTCGAATGAAGGGCGTGCGTTCAGTTGGGCACTGCGGCGCGCCCGGCCCGGTCCCGCGCGACGATGGTCTTCATGATCTGTGCGGTGCCGTCGCCAATCTGGAAGCCGAGCACATCGCGCAGGCGCTGCTCGAGCAGGCCACGGTCGTAGCCGCCGTGGCCGTGCATCAGCAGGCATTGATGGACGGTGTCGTAGGCCAGCTTGGGCGCCCACCACTTGCACATCGCCGCCTGCGCGGTGTGGGCTGCGCCACGGTCTTTCAGCCACAGAGTCTGCAGACAGAGCAGTCGCGCGCCTTCGAGCTGGGTGTCGCATTCTGCCAGCGGGTGCGAGACACCCTGGAAGGCCGACAGCGGCTGGCCGAAGGCCTCGCGCTGAGCGACGTATTCCCAGGTTTCTTCGAGGCTCACACGGGCCACCGCCAGCACCTGCAGTCCGATCAATGCGCGGGAAAAATCGAAGCCCTGCATCACCTGCACAAAGCCCTTGCCCTCCTGGCCGAGCAGATGGCTGATCGGAACGCGAACGTTGTCGAAAAAGATCGAGCCGCGGCCGATTGCGCGCTGGCCATGGCAGTCGAAGCGGCTGCGGGTGATGCCAGACAGATCCATCGGCACGAGGAGGGCAGATACGCCATGCGCGCCCGATTCCACCGGGCCGGTGCGGGCAAACACCACCACCGCGTCGGCCTGGTCTGCGGCCGAGATGGAAGTCTTTTCGCCGTTGATCACATAGTGATCGCCGACACGCTCCATGCGCAGCCGCAGATTGGCCGCGTCGCTGCCGCCGCGCGGTTCAGTCAGTGCAATCGCGAGCAGCGCCTCGCCGCGGGTGAGCTTGGCCAGCCAGGGCGCCACGACAGCGGGCTGGCCATGGTGGGCGAGGATCTGGCCGTTGAGTGAGGCGAGCAGATTGATGTACGACAAGCTCAGATCGGCGCGCGCGATCTCTTCGTGAATGACCCCGGCGGCGAGGCAGCCCAGGCCCTGGCCGCCGAATTGCTCTGCCAGTTCCGGTGCGATGAACCCCAGTTCGCCCATCTCGCGCATCAAGGCGCGGTCGAGCACCCGGGTGTCGTCGCGTTCGAGAAACCCAGGTGCCACGCGGTCGGTGGCGAATCGACGGGCGTGTTCTGCCAGTGTCGACAGATCGTCATCGATGTACGGATTCATGCGTGTTCAACCGGCCATGGTCAGGCCACCCGATACGCTCAGGACCTGGCCGGTGATGAAGGCGGCGTCGTCGCTGGCAAAAAAGACGATGGCGCCGGGCAGGTCTTCCGGCTGGCCGATACGGCCCAGCGGAATCGAGCGCTGAAACGCCTGGACGAGTTTTTCGGGGTTGGCGGCGCCGGCTTTGAATTCGGCAAAGAGCGCGGTCTCGGTTGGTCCCGGGCACACCACGTTGACGGTGATGCCGTGCCGCGCGTGCTCGCGGGCAATGGTTTTCGAGAAGGCGACGATACCGCCCTTGCAGGCGGCGTAGACGGCCTCGCCTGAGGACCCGACGCGGGCGGCGTCCGACGAGACGTTGACGATGCGCCCGGCGCGCCGCTCGACCATGCCGGGCAGCACCGCGTGGTGCATATGCAGCGCGCCGATCAGGTTGATCGCGATCAGGCGATCCCATTGGGCGGGCTCGGTCTTGGTGAAGGGCAGAAAGATGTCCCAGCCGGCATTGTTGACCAGCACGTCGACCGGGCCGAGTTCGCGCACGGTCGCGGCGACGGCAGCATCGACATCCGCACGGACGGTGATGTCGCAGGCGATGGCTACCGCGCGTGC
>JAYVOV010000366.1:0-5870 GCA_043757735.1 Burkholderiaceae bacterium | reverse complement strand
TGCGCGGTGGCCGAGTAGCCGTGCGAAAGCAGTACCACCGGGCCCTGGCCGTGCACTTCGTAGTAGATGCGAACTCCGTCACGATCGAGCAGCGGCATTTGAGTCTCCTTGGGTGGTCGGTTGGGGCGGCGAAGAAGCCTGCATCACGCTGAGCCCCGCATTTCAGGCTGACGCTCTCCAGGGACTGGCCGGCGGTCGGGATCTTCGCGCAGCGTGGCAAGAACCGGCCCAACCGGATCGGCAGCACCGTGTGCCGTGTGGTCCGTGTCGAAGAAACTCGGCTCTCCGTGGCCGAGCTCGATGCAATCAACGGCACGCCGGTGCTCGACATCAAACCGGTCATGGCTGAATTCCTGCCGCAGGCGCGGCGGCCGGTCACTCCGGCACGACGCCCGACTGCTTGAACACTTCGCCCCAGCGGGGAGTGTCGCGGCGGATCTGTTCAGTGAACTCGGTGGTCGAGATGCCAGTGACCAGCAGGCCCAGCTGCAAAATTTTGGCGCTGCCTTCCGGGCTCAGGATGATTTTGTTGATCTCGCGGTTCATGCGCTCGATGATTGCTTTGGGCGTGCCTTTGGGCGCCATGATGCCCACCCAGCCGGCCAGGTCCATCGGGAAGCCCAGCTCGTTGAAGGTTTTGACTTCCGGGTGAAGGGGCCAGCGCTTCGGGCCGGTCACCGCCAGCGGCACGAGCTTGCCCGACTGGATGAACGGCGCAGTCGCTGCGAAATCCTGGATGCCCATGGTGGCCTGACCGCCCGCGATGTCCTGAACGGCGGGACCGGCGCCTTTGTAGGGCACATGGACCATGTCGGTTTTGGTGAGAGCTTTGAGCATTTCGCCGTAAAGGTGCGAGCTGCTGCCGGTGCCGAAGGATGCGAAGGTGACCTTGCCCGGGTTGCGCTTCACGTACTGGATGAATTCATCGACGCTCTTGACGCCCAGGCTGGTCGGCACCACCAGCCCCAGCGGTGCGAGGCCGAGCTGCGCGACGGTGTCGAAGTCGGTCAGTCCGTCATAGGGCAGCTTGGTGTAGGCGAATTTGTTGATGATGATGTTCGATGTGTTGACGAACACGAAGGTGTAGCCGTCGGCGGCAGCCTGCTTGGCGGCGCTGATGCCGACAATGGCCTGCGCGCCAGGGCGATTCTCGGGCACGAACTGCTGGCCGAAGACAACCGAGAGCTTGTCGTTGAGCCAGCGGGCCACGATGTCGGTCTGTCCGCCAGGCGGATAGGGAATGATCACCTTGACGGGGCGCGCCGGCCATTCCTGCGCCGCCACCGGTGCGGCGGTGATCATCAGGATGCCCAGGGATAGCAGCAGTGAGTGCAGGAAATGTTTCATCGGGCTCCGCCGTGTGTGGCTGTTCGCGACGCGCGATCCGGCACGCGTCTCTTGTTCTGCAGGTGTGATTGAACCGCTCAGGCGGCCATCGCCGGAATGGCCGAACCCTGCACGGTGATGCGATGCATCAGCCGACGGTGGCCATGATAATCGTTGAGCGCGTAGTGCCATGTCGCGCGGTTGTCCCAAAACGCGAGCGAACCTTGCTGCCACGCGAAGCGGCAGCTGAACTCCGGCTTGGACGCGTGCTGGTACAGAAAGCGCAGCAGGGGTTCGCTTTCGGCGACAGTCCAGCCCTCGAACTGCACGGTGAAGGCCGAATTGACGTAGAGCGTCTGGCGCCCGGTGTCGGGGTGCCGGATGACCACCGGATGCACGACATCCTGGACCGCCGCCGCCGAGTTGCCGACCCGTTCGCCCAGATCGGCCGCTTTGGCGTAGCCGCTTTTTTCGCCGAAGACGTGACGGGTCGAGTGCAAAGCCTTCAGCCCCTCGAGCGTTTTTTTGAGACCGGGCGACAGCGCCTCAAAAGCCATGCTCATGCTGGCGAACAAGGTGTCGCCGCCGCGCGGGGGAACCTCGCGCGCAAGCAGCAGCGAACCCATTGCCGGCTCGACGTCATAGCTGTGATCGGTGTGCCAGGCGCCGCCGATGTTGGTGCGCTGGTCAGCTTCCTTGCGAACCTCGGCAATTTCCGGATAGTTGGCAACCGACTTGAAGAAGCGGTTGATGTCGATCGGCGCCCAGCGCCTCGCGAAAGCAAGATGCTGTTCCGGGGTGATGTTCTGATCCCGGAAGAAGATGACCCCGTGATCGAAGAAAGCCTGTCGGATCGTTGCAAAGGCTTCGTCGCTCAGCGGCTGGGCCAGGTCGACGCCGCTGACAAGGGCGCCGATGGCCGACGAATAGGGCGTAACTTCAAGTCCGGTGTGGCTCATGAGGACCCTTTCGGCGGTGGCCGGCAAATGATGAGGGGCTCACTTTAGCGCGCCTGGGCCCTGCCCGGCACTCGCGGTCTGCCGTCTTCAGGCAATTCCGGAAACCGGATTCAATCGGCGGCTGTCGCGTTGCGGCGAATTCGCCAGCGACGCGGCCAGCATCGACAGCAGTGCTGCGATTGTCGCCGCGCTTGCGTTGTGGGCCGTCGCAATGGCCAGCGGCGCAACGCCCGCCGCGATCGCCATGCCGAGAATGGCCTGGGTCGGCAACAGCACGAGGCACGCCATGCCGAGCCGCCGCGGTACCCCGCCGGCGGCCACCGCGCGAGCACCCGCGGCGGCGGCAACGAACAGAAGCGCCAGTGCACTGACCCGATGCGCGAGATGCAGTGCCCGCCCGGTCGCCGATGAACTCGCCGCCTGTTCGAACAAGGGGTCGAAGGCCCGCCAGTCGACAGGGCTGCCGGGCAGACAGACCAGCGACGGGCACGCGTCGACCACCGCCCGCACGCTGACCATCACACCAAGGCATGCCTGGACGGCTAGCAGCGCCAGTGCGCCTAGCGCCAGTCGTGCAATGCCGCGCGAGGCTGTCGATGGCGATGCTGTCGATGGCGATGCCGACGACAGCGAGGCCGACGACAGCGAGGCGCAACGGTTGTTCGATGCCGTGTCGTTGCGGGGTGCCGCGATCCAGGCAAAGGCTGCCGCCAGGGTGAAGCCCCCCAGCACATTGCCCACTGTGATTATCGGCAGATCGTGGGGGGTGTAGCGGCCCAGCCAGGCCAGGCCTGCTGTGACGATCAGTGCGACCGCGGCCGCCGGTCTGCGGTCGGCGTGCAGGCGAGTCCATCCGATCAGGGCGATCGTTGCGGCCAGCAGTCCGACGATCATGGCGCTGACCCTGTGGAGCGCTCGGGCCACGCGGGTAGCGGTCGGGGGCTGGGCTTGCGCGGCTGCGGGATCTTTTGCGGGGGTGCCGGCCCGGTAGCAAGCCGGCCAGTCAGCGCAGCCAAGGCCGGCTTGATTGTGACGGATGAACGCGCTCGACGCCGTGACGCAGACGGTGAGCATCAATGCAATCAGCGACAGCAGGCGGATCATGCTCTGGTCGCCCTGGTCGCCCTGGTCGCCCTGGTCGCCCTGGCTGGCAGCGTGCAGGTCAGAATCACCCAGACGAAGGCGATACCGCCAATGATGGCGATCAGGCCGCCCAGCCCCATCACACCCATCCCGATCACCTCCGCGGTACTGCGCAGCACCTGGTCTGCGCCGGCCACTTTGCGCTGCACGCCGTAGCCCCCTGACCAGACCAGGCCCAGTATATGCAGCAGCTGGCCGCCGCCATACAGCAGCGGCTGCCAGTCGGCGAGCCGGCCCTGCGGCGCAGTGAAACCCAACCTGGGCAGCAGGGCGTAAGCCATGCCCATCAGGGCCAGTGTCACACCGACGATCGAGCCGTGATAGTGCGCGGGCACCCGGACGTCGGACCCCCTGATCAGGAAGCCGATGCTGCCGCCAATGACGAACAGAACGAGCGACGCCAGCAGTGCCGCTCGCAGCGGGCGTGCCGTTGCTGCCACCCGTGTTCGACGCGTCAGCGCCACGCAAAGGGCCAGCACCATCGGCAGGATCGCCAGGCCACCGCCGAAGCGCATCAGCCAGGTCATCATCTGCTGATGTTCGACCGCGAGCACCGTCCACCGAAGATAGATCAGTGGCGCGGCGAATACGGATACGAGACCGATCGCCAGCAGCAGTACGACCAACCTCGGGCTCAAGGGCAGGGGCGAGCCGATCAGGGTAGAAAGCCAGGCCCAGGCGACCAGCATCAGCAGGGTCCAGGTGAACTGGATCACGTGCCCGGGACCCCAGAAGAGCAGCTCGTAGTAGGTTTTGCTTTCGAGCACGCGCGGGACTTCGATGATCGACCAGACCATCGCCAGCAGCGCCACCGCGGCGGCGATCGCGGCCGCGTTCAAACCGAAGCGCAGCGCATCCGAGCCGTCCAGCGAGACGCCGATCCGCGAGGGGCTGGCCAGCGTGCGCAGGGTGAGCGCTGCGAAGCCGACACCGAACACGCTGAGCCCATAAAGGAACATCGGGCTGTCGAGCACCGGGACGTAGTTGGACATCACCGGAACCGGTATGCCGATGAAGGGTGAAATCGCAATGATCAGGGTGCCGGCCGCGGTGATCCACAACGCGAGCCATGCGAAGCCGATGCCACGTGGCGAACTGTTCAGCGTCCACAGCATGCCCGCCATGGCGACAAACCAGACCAGCACCGACAGGTCGACGTGGACGACCAGCGCGACGCGAAAGAGATCGACGCCGGGAATCCACTGCGCCAGGTGAGGCGTGCGCGCCAGAACAAGCAGGATCGAAAACAGGCCGGACCCGACCAGCGCGGCAACGCCCAGCATCAGCCAGCCGGTGGCGATCCTGCGCAGCGTTGCTGCGGCAGCGGGCAGATCGCAGATGGCCGGTGCGCACGCATCCATGAGCCGCAGCCTTGTTCCTGCCGGTACGACCATGGTCGTTTTCATCTGGTCCTCACATATGAGCGGGCGCGGGTGTGTCGGCATCGTCTGCCCCTTGTGAGGCCGCCACTTTGATCAAGATCAAGGTCGGGCGGAATCCCCAGGTCCGCGTGAAATCTTGATCTTGATCAAAGTTGGCGCGCCGGCACGTCGTTAGTCTCGTTTCATTGCCGACTGCGGCGCGCGAGTAGAGGAGTGCCGATGGATCCCGCCTGGTGGCGTCACGCGCATCAAGTCAATTCCGACCCCCCGGTCCTAGACTTTTCACAACCCTTTCCAGTGATCAGAGGAGACGCCATGGGCGATACAGACAGTGCTGACGAGAAGGTTCCGATGATGCAGCAGTTGCTCGACAACCCATTTCTGCTGCTGTTCCTGGGCGTGATGATTCCAATGGTCGTCTACACCCTCTGGGGCGTGATCGACATCCTTACCGTGCCGCTGGCCAAGTAGCTGCTACCTCAGCGAGGAGAACTTTCATGAGCGCCATCCTGCCACCAGAAGAACGACTGTGGTGGAAGCACCCGCTGGACCGTGTCGAGGGCACGTGGATCGTCATCGCGCTGATCTGGTGTCTGATCATGTTCGCGATGATGGTCGGCTGGCACATCTACGGCAAACAGAACCTTTCGACCGAGACCTACAAGACCACGCCCGACAAGTTCATTGCCAAGGCCCAGGCGGTTGTCGACAAATACACGATCCGCACCGAGACGGCCGACAAGACGCCGGTCGTGGCGCCGCCGCCCGGCAGCGACGTGTACATGGTGGCGCGGCTCTGGAGTTTCTGGCCGATCATCGAACTGCAGAAAGACAAGACCTACCGGCTGCATCTGACGTCGGTCGATTACAACCACGGTTTCTCGCTGCAGCCGGCCAACATCAACATCCAGATCGTACCGGGTTATGAGCATGTGGTGACGGTCACCCCAAACCGGTCGGGCACCTACTCGGTGGTGTGCAACGAGTATTGCGGCATCAACCATCACACGATGGTCGGTCGCATCTACGTCAAATAAAGCGGAGGCCAACATGTCCAATG
>JAYVOV010000365.1:0-5896 GCA_043757735.1 Burkholderiaceae bacterium | reverse complement strand
TGTCGGCTGACGCCTACGCGGCATTTGAAGAAGCGCGCGAGACGCCAGATGCAGCCCACAGGCTGGACGAGGCCGGCCGGCGCTTTCTGGAAGAGATCCTCGCGGTGGGTGGCAGCCGACCGGCGATCGCCTCGTTTCGCGCGTTTCGCGGCCGCGACCCGCAACTGGATGCCCTCCTTCGACACAATGGAATGGTCGAGGGGTCCGTCCATGAAACAACGCAAACGTAACGTCCTTTTTACCTTCCTGTTGAGCGCCGGTCTTGCCGTGCCCGCATTTGCGGCACAGTACAAATGGATCGACGACGACGGCAAGGTCAACTACGGCGACCGCCCGCCAACCACGCAGGTGCGCATGCTCGCCAGCCCGGGCAAGGGCACCAGCGTAGCGGCTGCGCCGCCCAGCGCCGACTCGGTGCTGCCGGTAGCGCTCAAGACTGCGGCCGCCCGATTTCCGGTGACCTTGTACACCGGACGCGATTGCGCTCCGTGCGGCCAGGCGCGCGCGCATCTGGCGAAGCGCGGTATTCCGTACAGCGAAAAGACCATCACCAGCGCGGCCGACGCCCAGGCCTTCAAGAAGCTCGGCTTCCCCGATCTGAGTGTCCCGGCGCTGACTGTCGGGCAGGAGCGGCAAAGCGGTTATGAGGCCGGCGCCTGGGACGGTTTGCTCGACCTGGGGGGTTACCCCAAGGCGTCGCTGCTGCCGCCGGACTTCAAAGGCGCCAATCCGGAAGCGCTGGCGGGCGAAAAACCCGGCCCGGCTGGTCGTTTCGTCGAACGCTTCGTCAAGCAGGAACGCCCACCCGCGGCTGCGGAAATTCAGGCGCCGCCGCTGCTCACGTCGCCGAGCTCAATCCGCTTCTAAACCGACCAGGATCAGGCCGTGGCGGGCGGCAGCCGCAGGTGAGCATAGTCGGGTTCAAGTTCGAGTTTCATCGAGGTGAGGAAGCGGCTCACACACACATAAAAGCTGGACGTCAAAGTGAGTTCGACGACATCACTGCTGTCGAAGTGGCAGGCCAGTTCGGCCATGCACGCCGCGCTCGCGCCCGGCCCGCGCGTGACTTCATCGGCCAGGCGCAGCACTGCGCGTTCGGGTGCGTCAAACACGGTGGCCTGCGGCCAGTTGGCCAGGGCATCGATCTTGGCCTGCGACACGCCGGCGTCCAGCGCCATCGGCACGTGATGCGCCCATTCGTAGTCAACCCGACCGATCTGCGCCCCGCGCAGGATCAGCAGTTCGCGGATGGCACGCGAGGTCCGCGCGTTCAGGCGCAGCGGCCAGGCGAAATCGATCCAGGCACGCAGCATGGCGGGCGAGTTGCCCATCACCCGATACAGATCGGGGATCTCGATGCCGCGGGCGCGAATCTCGGCAAAAATAGTCTTCAGGGCCGGCTCTTCCGGCTGCAGGGGGACCATCGGCACGGCTGGCATTAAAGTTGCTTCCTCTCTGTTCAATCTTGGTTCAGCCTGGCAAACCATTGCTGGGCGGCACAGCCACACGGCCCGAGCCGGCGGTGGCGCCGGCATCGACCGGCAGCACGATGCCGGTGACCCAGCGCGCTTCGTCACTGACCAGGTAGAGCACGCCATGGCCGACATCCCAGCCGCTGCCTTCGGTCTGCAGCAGCGAACGGCGCCGGCGCGCATCGCGCAGCTCCGGGCTCATGCCGCGTGAATACACCATTGGTGTGTAGACCATGCCCGGCGCCATGCAATTGACGCGGATGCCTTCATGGCCGTGATGCGCGGCCATTGCGCGCGTCATGTTGACCACCGCGCCCTTGGAGGTGGGATACAGCAGACTGGGGTGACCACCCAGCAGGCCCGCCACCGAAGCCACATTCACGATCGCGCCTGCACCCAGTTTGCGCATCTCGGGGATCGCGTATTTCGCCATCAGCATCATCGACGTGACATTGACCAGCAGCCCGTGGTTCCAGGCAGCGAGGTCGACGTCCACCGCATTGCCGGGCGGCCCGCCGATGCCGACGTTGTTGACCAGAATGTCGAGCCGGCCCCAGGCACCGGCGGTGGTCCGCACGGCAGCCTCGCAGGCTGTCGGGTCGGTGACGTCGCAGGGCACTACCATGCTCTGGCCGCCTTCGGCGTCGATCATGCGCCGGGTCTGCTCGGCCCAATCGGGCATCGCGTCGATCAGTGCCACACGGGCGCCGTGGCGGGCCAGCAGGATGGCGGTGGCCCGGCCATTGCCGATGCCGTCGGCGCGCGAACCGGCTCCGGTCACCATGGCGACGCGGCCGGCAAGGCGCAATGCGCCCGCGGCGATAGGGGTATCGGGCACTCGGACTATCTCCCTGACAGGGTGGGTTTCGGCTGGCCCCAGGGACGTTCCGCCGTGCGAAAAGCCATGGGCTGATGACAAATCACTATGCCCTAAACAGCACTGCCGAAGCCATGCTGCAGCCCTTCCGGCTATCCGGTTTCTGCAATCTGCGCTGCTGCGCATAGGCGCGGCAGCCAGCCGGCTGCCGCTTCGTCGCAAACCCGGCAATGGCCATCCGCCGGGCGCGCGCCGAACACGTTCAGGCTTCGCTGACCGTGATCTTGATCATCTTCACCGGATTGGCGGGACGATCCTGAGCGCCCTTGGGCGCGTTGGCGATCGTGTCGAGCACCTCATGGCCGCTGAGCAGCTGGCCAAAGATGGTGTAGCTCGGCGGCAGGGCGTAGTCGGCGTGCATGACAAAGAACTGGCTGCCATTGGTGTTCGGGCCGGCATTGGCCATGGCCAGGGTGCCGCGCGTGTATTTGCGGGTGACTGGCTCATCGCGAAACTTATAGCCCGGTCCACCGCTGCCGGAGCCGGAAGGATCGCCACCCTGGATCATGAAACCCGGAATGACACGATGGAAGATAACGTCCTCGTAGAAACCTTCACGAGCAAGGAACACCCAGTTGTTGACGGTGTTCGGCGCGTCTTCCGGGAAGAATTCGGCCGTCATGGTGCCGGCACTCGTTTCGATGGTCGCGGTGTAGTTCTTCGACGGGTCGATGGTCAGGGCTGGGGGGTTGGAATACGACTTCACAGGTGCTCCACGGTTGAAATGAGCCGCCAGCGTAACTCAGCCGCGCCAGGTAGTACGCGGCAATCAGGTGCAAGCTCAAGTATTGGGGACGACCGGAGATTCTTCCTCCCGCAAAATGCGCTCAGGCAGCGTGTCGCCAAGAATTGGCAGCGGTGTTCCGAGCCACAGGGCATGCTCGAGATGATCGGCTCTCGGGGCCAGCGTGTTCGGGTGCACCAGCACATTCAAGCCGTTGCGGTTCAGCATGAGCCAGGGCACGAGCTCGGCGAATAATTCCGGGCTGAACGCCACCTGGTACATCGCCGCGCTGTGCGGGCCCACTGGCAATTCATGCCAGCGTCCCATCTGCACCTTGAAACGCGCCGCAATGACTTCGCGTACGCCCTCGGCCCGCGCCCGCGCGGGGCCAGGCTCGAAATACACGTGCGCATGCCAGCTGAGAACTTCAGAATTCAGATCGGTGCGCATGCTGGTTCAAGCCTGTTCTAGAGTAGGTAAGGCACCGGTCAGCGTCATCAATATGTCCGCATACCAGGCAAGATTCAATCCGAGCGATTCGTCGATGTGCTCGTCGCGGAAACTCATGTCCATTTTCGCCGAATGCACGCCAAGAAGCTTCCAGGGCAGCGCGCTGCCACCGGAGTCGTCGCGCATCACAACCGGCGCGCCGCTCGTGCCGCGGTGTGTTCTGGCATCGGTCAGGAAAGCGCCCAGGCCCTGAAAGCGCAGGCCGAAGGATGAAGCGATCACCGCCTGCCGCACCACCGGCAGATGGTGCAGCGTATCGTGAAAGCCGAGCGGGAAACCGACCACGAGCAGCGCGCTGCCGACTTCAACCTCCTCCAGGGATCGCTGCAGATGCGCGGGGGTGAATGCCCGGATCAGCGGCGCCCGGTCCAGCACGGCACGGTCGATCTCCAACGCGGCGACATCGATGTCGCCGCCGGTGTCGCCGCCCTGCCGCCAGAGACTGCTGCCCTCACGGTACAGCGGAATCGACAGCACCGCGATCTCGGCAAGCTTGCGCTCGTCGGCATGGACCTCAATATTGATGCAATCCGGCACGTGGCCGTTCGCCCGGTCGATCAGGACATGCCGGCTCGTGATCAGGAACAGGTGCTCACCGCGCTCGAAGAAAAAACCGGTGGCAGTCGTGAGCAGTCGCGTTCCATCGAACGTCGACACTCGTGTGGTGGTCAGCAGCAAAGATTCGATCATTCAGGCACGGTATCCCAAAGCCGGTGGCGCGCAGTCGAGCACTTCAGGGCGCCGCAGTTTTTACTGCGCAGGGAGCCGCCGTTTTTGCCGCACAGGGCACCGTGGTTTTTACCCCGCTCATGACCAGACTGCGTGCGCACAGCATCGGCCATGAATTGGTCAGCGCAAGTGGCATCGCGTTCTCCTGGCATACTGCGGCATCATAGCGATTGATCTTGCGCCGATAGACCGCTGTAGCGGGAAGCCACAGCACAGCCAGCAGTGCGGCGGCCCAGGCGGCGCCGCGTTTGATGCGATCGGGCCCGCTTTCGATGCCGGTGAAACCGGCCTTGCGCAAACCGTAGACCCAATAAGCCAGCGGCAGCGGCATGATGTGCCCGCACAAGCGTCCGCCGTTTTGCGGCAGGATGCTGGGCGGCGGATAGGTATGAAAGAACCCCGTCAGTAGAAAACTGAGCCGGCTGAGCATGTGCCCGACATTGGGAACCGAAAACAGCAGCCGGCCACCTGGTTTGAGCACCCGGTGGATTTCGCGCATGAGCGGATAAGGCGCCTCGGAATGCTCGAGCACTTCGACCAGGGTGATCAGATCGAGCGACCCATCGTCGAAGGGTAACGGTCGGTTCACGTCGATGACGGTGAATGGAACTTCGGGGGTCGCGTAGTGCGTGGCGTCGATGTCGGCGGCATGCAGCCACCGGGCCGGGTCCCAGCCCCTGGCACGGTAGGTCTGCGCGACCTTCGCAATCAATGCACCACCGCCGCAGCCGAGGTCAAGGATCGCCAGGGGCTGAGTCAGCTGGGCGCCGAGCCGGACGAGGATTGCGCCTTCGGTGATCGAGTGAGAGCCGCGGTGGTGAATCGGCTGCGCGCCTGGCGCCGGTTCGCCAAGGGGGAATGCCTGTTCAGCGCCCATGTTCATCCTTCATGTTCCTGATTGCGCCGGATGCCGGCGCTCAATTGCGCCAGGGCGCCGCGCGCGAATCCGGTCCGCGATCGATGTAGTCGCCGAGGTGCGCGAGCCTCTGACCCGTTGTCGCCCCCCCATTTCAGACCGCCAGAGCCTGTCACGTCGCATCCAGCGCTCGAGGCGTCCCCTATGTTACTCAGCACACGGACAGGGGCGACTGCAATGCTATAAGTGTAACTGGCGGACTGAATTGACATCGATGGGGATCCGCGCACTTTTCAGAATCCGGTAACTGAACGGATCCGCGCCTGATAAAACTCGCGACTCACACACCTAGGCTGGACATGGCAACGACAGGCGAACCAACCACCCCCGTTCGCAATAGGGCGCGACCCGGGCGAACCACCGCCGGCGCCTTGCACAGCGCCATCTCGAACAGCGCCGACTTCTCGAGCATCGCCACCGACGCGAGAGGCATCATTCAGATTTTCAATGTCGGCGCCGAGCAGATGCTGGGCTATTCGGCAGCCGAAATGGTGAACAAGCTCACTCCGGCCAGTCTTCTGGACGAAAACGAGTCGATCGCGCGTGCGGCTTCGCTCAGCCTGGAGCACGGCATCAACATCGCACCGGGCGTGGAGGCCTTGATTTTCAAAGCTTCGCGCGGCATCGAAGACACTTATGAGCTCACCCAAGTCAGGAAGGATGGGCGC
>JAYVOV010000364.1:0-5900 GCA_043757735.1 Burkholderiaceae bacterium | reverse complement strand
GCTTCATGCAGAACGGCGCGCAGCGTGGCGTCGTCGGCGACATTGCGCTCTTCGCACCAGGTGGCGCGCATGAAGCGGCCGGCAAGGTTCAGTGCGCTGTCCGTGCCGTGCAGTTTGTCGGCGGCGATGATCAGGCGGCAGGCGGTGTCGGCATTGGCCGGAAAGAAGCTTGGCCGCAGGTTGATCGGCACGTCACGGCGTGCGCGCCAGCGTTCGAGTTCGACGAAACGGTAGTCCTGGCGCTGCGGCGCGCGCTTGGCCAGCGGCAGGCCGCCCGACACCGGGAACACCCTGTTGCCAAGGTCGATCGGCTTGATGCGGATGTCGGCGTTGTGCAGCGCGCAGATGCGGCGCAACTCGTCGTGGCCCAGACAGGACCAGGGCGATTGCGGGTGCATGAAATAGTCGACGACTTTGGTCATTCGGTTCTCCGTGCGCCAGGGCGCCAGGGTTGCGCGCGGCGGAAGTTGCCGCGCTCAGAAAGGTTTCACCACCACCAGGATCACCACCGCCAGCAGCGCGATCACCGGGATCTCGTTGAACCAGCGGTACCAGACATGCGAGCGGCTTGCGGCGCCGCTATCGAGGCCCTTCAACAGCCGCCCGCAGGTGTGGTGGTAGCCGAGCAGCAGCACGACGATCAGCAGCTTGCCATGCATCCAGCCGCTGCCGGGGCCCAGTCCCACACCATAGCCCAGCCAGAGCCAGATGCCGAACGCCAGCGCGAGGATCATCAGCGGCTGCATGAAGCGCCACAGCTTGCGGCCCATCAGCAGCAGGCGCGTGCGCTCGGCCTGCGAGTCAGGTTCGACCATGGCGAGATTCACGAAGATGCGCGGCAGGTAGAAGAGCCCCGCGAACCAGCTGGTCACGAAGACGATGTGCAGCGCCTTCACCCAGAGATAGCCACCGCCCATCAGTTTCGAATCTGGCCGGAACCCAGCACCACGTACTTCAGCGAGGTGAGGCCCTCGAGGCCCACCGGGCCGCGGGCATGCAGCTTGTCGGTCGAGATGCCGATCTCGGCGCCAAGCCCGTACTCGAAGCCATCGGCAAATCGGGTCGAGGCATTCACCATCACCGAGGCGGAATCGACTTCGCGCAGAAAGCGCATGGCATGGCTGTGGTTTTCAGTGACGATGGCGTCGGTGTGCTGCGAGCCATAGGTGGCGATGTGTTCGATCGCGGCGTCCAGGCCCGCCACGATGCGGATGGCGAGAATGGGCGCGAGGTATTCGGTGCGCCAGTCTGCTTCGGTGGCGGCCACGCAGGGCAGGCCGGCGGCACTGAGCAGCGTGCAGGTGGCCGCGTCGCCGCGCAGCTCGACACCCTTGTCGGTGTAGATGCGCGCCAGCGGTACCAGCACACGTGGCGCGATCGATTGCGCGACCAGCAGTGTTTCCATGGTGTTGCACGGCGAGTAGCGCTGCGTCTTGGCGTTGTCGGCAATACGGATGGCCTTGGCCTCGTCGGCGCTGTCGTCGATGTAGACGTGGCAGATGCCGTCCAGGTGCTTGATGGTGGGCACCTTGGCCTCGCGCGAGATACGCTCGATCAGCGATTTGCCGCCGCGCGGCACGATCACGTCGACATATTCCGGGTGCGAGATCAGTTCGCCCACCGCGGCACGGTCGGTGGTCTCGATGACCTGCACGGCGTCTTGCGGCAGCCCGGCCTGCGTCAGGCCCTCGCGGACCAGCGCGGCCAGCGCCTGATTGCTGTGAATGGCTTCTGAGCCGCCGCGCAGGATGGTGGCATTGCCGGACTTGATGCACAGGCCGGCGGCATCGATGGTGACGTTGGGGCGGCTTTCGTAAATGATGCCGATCACGCCCAGCGGCACCCGCATGCGCCCCACCTGAATGCCGGTGGGCCGGAACCGCAGGTCGCTGATCTCGCCGATCAGGTCGGGCAGCAGCACGATCTGCTCGAGCCCCGCCGCCATCGATTCGATTACCTGGTCTGTGAGGGCGAGCCGATCGACAAACGCGGCGTCGTGGCCGGCGCTGCGCGCAGCCTCGAGATCACGCGCGTTGGCGGCCTGCAGGGCCTGCGCATCGCGGCGGATGGCCCGCGCGGTGGCCAGCAGCGCCTGGTCTTTGACGGCCGAGGGTGCGCGCGCCATTTCGCGGCTCGCGCCCCGGGCGCGGCGGCCGACGTCGGCGACGTAGGCGGCAATGTCGACGGGGTGATGTTCCATGGCAGTCGGGCTCGGGCGGAAGATACGGTGGGCAGGCGGAGCGTGCGGCGGGTGTCGAGACAGCATCAGGCGTTGAGTCTGCATCAGATCGACGTCAGGCGGGCTGTGTCAGCGCCGGTGCGCCGGCCAGCCTGGCGACCAGGCTCGACATGGCGTGCCAGGGATCGGCAGCGATCAATCCTTTGGCGATTCTATCGATCCTGGCTGCTTCCTGCAGCGCCGCGCGCAGGCCTGGTGTGTTCAGGCGCCGCAAGGCGTCGAGGTACAGGCGGTCGCGTGGCGGGAAGAGGCGAAGTTCGCGCGTCATGCTGGCCGGCGCGCGGCCGGCATCGCGGGCTTGCGAGAGTCGCAGCAGGTTGCGCGTCGCGTCGGCCAGCGCCCACAGCACCAGCGGCGCGGCTTCGCCCTCGGCGCGCAGCCCCTCGAGCGCACGCAGCGCGCGAGCCGCATCGCCGGCCAGCATCGCCTGGGCCATGCCGAAGGCGTCGTAGCGGGCAACATCGAGCACCACCGAGCGAATTTCGTCCGCGGGCAGAGTCCCGGTGGGAAACAGCAGGCCGAGCTTGCGCACTTCCTGGAGCGCGGCCAGCAGATTGCCCTCGACGCGCTCGGCCAGCCAGCGCAGGGTGTCTGGATCGGCGCTCTGCTGCTGACTGGCCAGGCGCTGACCGATCCAGGCCGGAAGCTGGCTGAGCTCCACGCTGGCGATCGCGACCAGCGTGATCAGGGGTTCGAGCGAGCCGAACCAGGCGGTCTCGGTAACCGCGCGATCCAGGCGCACGCTGCTCACCAGCAGTCGGGTGTTGTCATCGAGCAGGCGGACAATGTCGGCCAGGGCAAGGCCCAGGTCTTTGGTCGGCTTGCTGGTCAGGCGCAGTTCGATCACGCGCTGCGATGCGAACAGCGACAGCGCCTGAGTCTCGGCGGTCAGGGCATCGAGCTTGAAGCTGCGGTCGACCTGGAAGACCTGCCGCTCCGAATATCCTGCCTCGCGGGCAGCTTTGCGCACCAGATCGCCGGCCTCGATGACCAGGAGATCTTCGTCGCCGTGAATCCAGGTGAGCGCCGGCAGCCGCCGTTTGAGGGCGCTGGCCAGGGCATCGGGGCGAATCTGCATGGCGTTTTAGGGCTGTCGGGTCAGCGCTTGATGGCAGCCAGGCGGCGCAGCAGCTGCTGGACCATGTCGGTCTGCATTTCACGGTAGAGCAGAGCCTCTTCCTGTTCCTTGGCGACCAGCTGGGTGTCGGTGGTGGTGATTTCCCGACGCAGCATGATTTCGGTCGGCACGATGAGTTCGGTCCCTTTGGCGACATCGCTGAGCTTGAATCCAAATCGCAGGCGCAGCTGGTATTCGCGCGGCCGGCCGGTGCTCGAGAAGCCGACGATTTCTTTCTCGCGGGTTTCGAGATATACGTCGAGTCGGACCTCGGCTTCCTCGGGACGCTCGACCAGCCGGGTGCTGGCCAGCACCCGCACGAGACGGCGGAAATCGCCGCCGATCGCCGAGGTGGGCGCGAAGCCCGCGTAGAGGGTCTTGAAGGGCAGCTCGGCCGATCCGCGCATCTGGAAGCCGCAGGCGCCCAGGTGCGCAAGCGGCGCCAGCGCGAACATACCGAGCAGCGCGCGGCGCGCCGCTCGATGTGTTGCCGGGCACGCTGCCCGATGATCAGACGACGACATTGACCAGGCGGCTGGGAACCACCACCACTTTTTTGGCGGCGCGGCCTTCGGACAAGCGCACGAATGGTTCGCTGGCCAGCGCTGCGGCCTCGACGGCGGCGCGGTCGGCACTGGCCGGCACGCTGATCGAACCGCGCACCTTGCCGTTGATCTGCAGCACGAGTTCGAGGGTGTCCTGGATCAGTGCGGCCGGGTCGACCTGGGGCCAGGCGGCGTCGAGCAGGTCGCCCTGAGAGGCGGCATAGCCCAGGCCGCTCCACAGGCCGTGCGTGACGTGGGGCACGACCGGATAGAGAACGCGGATCAGGATGGACAGGCATTCGCGGATGACGGCGGCGCTGCCGGCGCCGGGGGCGAGGCGGGCGCCTTCCAGCGCGTTGAGCATCTTCATTGCCGCCGACACCACCGTGTTGTACTGAAGCCGCTGGTAGTCGTAGTCGGCCTGTTTGAGCACGGTGTGAATTTCGCGGCGCAGCGCCTTCTGAACTGCGTCCAGCTGGGTGATGTCTGACAATGGTTTAGCGGTCGCGAGCGCGCCGGCCTGGCTGTGGGCGAAGGTCCACAAGCGGCGCAGGAAGCGCTGCGCGCCTTCGACCCCGGCGTCAGACCATTCCAGGGTCTGTTCGGGGGGGCTCGCGAACATCACGAACAGCCGGGCGGTGTCGGCGCCGTAGCGATCGATCAGGGCCTGCGGATCGACGCCGTTGTTCTTGCTCTTGGACATCGTGCCGACACCGTTGTACTCGACCATGCTGGCGTCGGCTCTCACCCGGGCGCCGGTGACGCGGCCGGTGTCGTCGTGGATGTCTTCGACCTCGTCGGGCCAGAAGTACTCGATCGCGCCCTTGTCTGTCTTGCGCGAATAGATGTGGTTGAGCACCATGCCCTGGCAGAGCAGCCGGGTGAACGGCTCATCGAAGGTGACCAGCCCGCGCTTCGGGTCTGCCGGCACCTGGCTGGTGACGTCGCGCATCACTTTGGTCCAGAAGCGTGCGTAGAGCAGATGCAGCACCGCGTGCTCGATCCCGCCGATGTACTGATCCATCGGCATCCAGTAATCGGTGCGCGCGTCGACCATCATTTCGTGATTATCGGGCGAGCAATAGCGCATGTAGTACCAGGCCGAATCGACGAAGGTGTCCATCGTGTCGGTCTCGCGGCGCGCTGGCTTGTCGCACCGGGGGCAGCGGCAGGCGAGGAAGGATTCGCACTTGACCAGCGGATTGCCGGAGCCATCGGGCACCAGATCTTCGGGCAAGCGCACCGGCAGTTCGGCATAGGGGACCGGCACCGGTCCGCAGGCCTCGCAATGAATGATGGGGATGGGCGTGCCCCAATATCGCTGGCGCGAAATGCCCCAGTCGCGCAGGCGCCATTGGGTTTTTTTCTGGCCGAGATCGCGGGCGGCGAGATCGGCCGCGATGGCGTCGACCGCCCGCTCGTAGGTCAGGCCGTCGTACCGGCCGGAGTTCACGCAGACGCCACCCGACTTGTCTTCGTACCAGGGAGCCCAGGCCTGGTCGGAAAACGCCTGACCTTTCACGTCGACCACATGGCGGATCGGCAGGCCGTACTTGCGTGCGAAGGCGAAGTCGCGTTCGTCGTGGGCTGGTACGCCCATCACCGCACCATCGCCGTAGTTGATCAGCACATAGTTGCCGACCCAGACGGGTATTTTTTCGCCGGTGATCGGATGGATCACAAAGAGGCCGGTGGCAATGCCCTTTTTTTCCATCGTGGCCATGTCGGCCTCCATCACCGAACCCTGGCGGGCTTCGTCGACGAAGGCGGCGACGTCCGCACTGCGCGCGGCGGCCAGCGTGGCGAGCGGATGCTCTGGGGCTACTGCGACGAAGGTGACGCCCATGATGGTGTCGGCGCGGGTGGTGAAGACGTACAGGCGGCCCTCGCCGACCAGCGCGCCACAGGCGCCGTCGGTGGTGGTCTCGGTAATTTCGTGCGGAAAGGCGAAGCGCACGCCGATGGACCGGCCGATCCAGTTCGACTGCATTGTGCGGAC
>JAYVOV010000363.1:0-1626 GCA_043757735.1 Burkholderiaceae bacterium | reverse complement strand
TCGCTAAAAGCTCGACTCGGATCCAACAGTCGTGAGCGACGACGCCCCGACTCTGCCCAATGACCCGTCTGCCAGAGGCGGACAAACGGCGGTGCTCGCACCTGGCACGCGGCTGCAGGAATTCGAGATCACCGGACTGGTCGGCGAAGGCGGCTTCGGAATCGTCTACGAGGCGATGGATACTCAACTCAATCGCCGCGTAGCTGTCAAGGAGTACATGCCTTCGCAATTGGCCTCGCGGGTCAACCCGCGCACGGTCAAGGTGCGCTCCATCGAGTTCGCCGAAACTTTCGATGCGGGCCTGAAAAGCTTCATTCAGGAAGCACGCATGCTGGCGCAGTTCAAGCATCCGGCGCTCGTCGAGGTCTTCCGCTTCTGGGAGGAGAACGGCACGGCCTATATGGCCATGCCCCTGTACGACGGACCGACGCTCAAAACCTATCTCGCAGGCCACCCCGAGATGGCCAACGAACGGTGGTTGCGCGGCATGCTGGCGCCAGTGCTCGACGCCCTCGAACACATGCACGGAATGCAGGTCTATCACCGCGATATCGCGCCAGACAATCTTCTCATCTTGAAGAATGGCGCGCCGCTGCTGCTCGATCTGGGGGCAGCGCGTCGCGTCATCAGCGACATGACCCAGGCATTGACCGTTATCTTGAAGCCCGGATACGCACCTATCGAGCAGTACGCCGACGACCCCGCAGTCAGGCAGGGCCCCTGGACCGACATCTACGCGCTTGCAGCGGTTATCTATTTCGCGATCGCGCGCCGGGCGCCGCCGCCTGCGGTTTCCCGAATGCTCAAGGATCCGCTCAAACTCCTGGCCGCAATGGCGCCGGCCGGATTCAATCCTGAGTTTCTCGCTGCGATCGACCGTGGACTGGCCGTGCGCCCGGAGGCGCGGCCGCAAACCATCGAAGAATTCCGGACGCTGCTCGGCGTCCAGTCGTTCGCCATGACCATGGCGCCATCAACTTTGACGTCGGCAGCACAAGCGGCCCAGGCCAACACGCCGACGCAATCGGCAGCGCCGGCCACATCGCCTGCAAAAGCGCCGATCCGCGAAACGGCGAATAACCGGCCGGCAACGGCCCCCGGTCCAGCCGATCTCGAAAAGTCACAGCCGCTCGCCACACCGCCGCGCTCGCTCGCCGCAGAATCCGCCGTGAACGACCCGGCGCCCCAGGCGCCTTCACCTGCATCTGCACCTTCACCTGGGTCTGCGCCTTCACCTGCATCTGCGCCTTCACCTGGGTCTGCCGCGACGCCGGCTACGGCTCGTGCGCGAACCGCAGCCCTTTCCCCGCCCGCATCGCCCGCGTCGCCCACACTGGAGGCGGCTCGGAAGCCTGGCGGCAGCGGCATGCCACCGCGCGCAAGCCCGCCTCATACCGGTTCATCTCAAACAGGCGGACAGCAGTCCCGCAGCCCGCTGCCGATCGTCGTCGGTGTGGTGGTCGCTCTGCTCGGCAGCGCAGGGCTCGCCTGGTACCTCGGTCGGCCAGACAAGTTGCCAGTCGAGGCCTCTCCGAGCGCCGTCAAGAGCGCCGAGGCCTCCGCGTCGGCGACCTCTCCCTTGCCGGCATCTCCGCCGGCGACTGCGGCAGCGCCGACGCCTGCGCC
>JAYVOV010000362.1:0-1629 GCA_043757735.1 Burkholderiaceae bacterium | reverse complement strand
GATGCGGACGTCGGCCGCGAGGGTGTCGGCGAGACGGTCCTGCAGCCGTTGGACGTCGCGGTCGGCTGAACGCCCTTTTCCCGACTTCGGCGGGGCGCCGCCCTCCTGCGTCTGCTGGTGGCGCAGCACCAGCTTCTCGGTGTCGCGCACCGACAACTGCTTCTCGACAACCTCATGCGCCAGCATCACCTGAGCAGCGCGATCGACTGCCAGCAGGGCCCGGGCGTGGCCCATGTCGACATCGCCGGCCAGCAGCAGCGTCTGAACCTGGTCGGCGAGGTTGAGCAAACGTAGCAGGTTGGAGGTTGCGCTGCGCGAGCGGCCGATTGCCTCGGCTGCCTGTTCATGCGAAAAGTTGAATTCATCGATCAGGCGCCTGATGGCCTGAGCCTCTTCGAGCGGATTGAGGTCTTCGCGCTGGATGTTCTCGATGAGCGCCATTGCGAGCGCCTGCTCGTCGGGCACATCCTTGACCAGCACCGGGACATCGCTCAGGCCCGCCATTTGCGCCGCCCTGAACCGCCGCTCGCCGGCGATGATCTCGTAGCGCTCGTCGCCGATCGGGCGCACCAAGATCGGCTGCATGACGCCATGCTTTTGAATCGACGCCGCCAGCTCCTGCAGCGCGGTTTCGTCCATCCGCGTGCGCGGCTGGTAGCGACCGGCTTGCAGGCGGGCGAGCGGCAGGCTGGACAGCGGCGCGTTGGCATCGACGGTGGCGGGCTCGGGTCGATCGGCGCCGAGCAGCGCGTCCAGGCCACGGCCCAGACCCTTGAGGGGTTTCATCGCGGGGGTTTTTTTCTTGGGAATAGAGTCAGACATCGGGCAGGCTCCGGATGCGTTCAAGCAGTTCGCGGGCGAACTCTACATAGGCGCGCGCACCTTTGGACTGGGCGTCGAAAACCACCCCCGGCACGCCGTAGCTGGGCGCCTCGGCCAGTCGCACATTGCGCGGAATCACGCTCTTGAACACCTTGTCGCCGAAGTGCTGGGTGAGCTGATCGGAAACCTGCTGCGACAAGGTCATGCGTGGATCGAACATCACCCGCAACAGACCGATCACCTTCAGGCGGGTATTGAAGTTGGCATGCACCTTCTTGATGGTGTTGACCAGGTCGGAGAGGCCTTCGAGGGCGTAGTACTCGCACTGCATCGGAATGATCACGCCATGGGCGGCGCAAAAACCGTTGAGCGTGAGCATCGACAATGAGGGCGGGCAATCGATCAGCACCACGTCGTATTGGGGCTCGATCTGCGCCAGGGCATCGCGCAGGCGGGTCTCGCGTTCTTCGAAGTCGACCAGCTCGACCTCCGCGCCCGCCAGATCACGGTTGGCCGGCAGGACCATGAAGCCGCCCTGCGGGCTGCGGACAGTGGCTTCTTCGATATCGGATAAACCGATCAATACATGGTAGATCGATCGCTCAAGGCCTCGTTTGTCGACGCCGCTGCCCATGGTGGCGTTGCCCTGCGGATCGAGATCGACGAGCAGCACCCGCTGGCCCAGTCCGGCCAGTGCGGCGGCGAGATTGACGGTGGTGGTGGTTTTACCCACCCCACCCTTCTGATTGGCGACTACGAAGATCCGTGCCATGTTGGCCTGAAGAGAGGAAAGCCCGCGCCGGCAGG
>JAYVOV010000361.1:0-5934 GCA_043757735.1 Burkholderiaceae bacterium | reverse complement strand
CGCCACCACTGGTTGCGACATTGCCGCTGCTTGGTCTGCTAGCGCACTGAACGGGTCGAGAGTTGAGCTTACTCTCACCTTTTAACATCAAAGGATCTGCCATGAATCGTCTAGTTCTGCTGCCCGCAATGCTGGTGGCGCTCACACTTGTCGCCTGCGACAAACCCACCGTGGTCAATGTGCCGGCTACGCCAATGGCTGTTCCCGGCCCGCCGGGCCCGTCAGGCGCCACCGGGGCTCAGGGCGCGACCGGCTCGACCGGTGCCGCTGGCAGTCAGGGCAGCGAAGGCGCCAAAGGCGGCGAAGGTGAGAAGGGTTCCGATGGCGCCAAAGGTGCGACCGGCAAATCTGGCGACTCAACGACGATCGTTGTTGTTCCGCCCGCGCCGTCGACTACAGGCAAGTGATTCGCTTCGCGTGGTGTGATTCGCTTCGCGTTGTGCATTGACGGATCTTGCGGCGCCGATTCCCGTTGTGCGGCCGATGAAGTATAAAGCGGGGGCCTTCGACCAGATCCGCATCCCGGCGATCTTGCGAGAGGCGTAAGCTCGTTCTGTGCTCGAAGGGAGATGCCGCGTGAATCAGGTACTCAGGGACGCTGTTCCATCCCGTGTGTTTCGTTTCCTGTTGGCGATCTCGATCGCTACCGCAATGACTGTTGTTGTGGCCCAGAGCCCCAAGCGGGGCGGTTCGCTCTCGATCTCGCTCGAAAGCGACCTGCAGGGGCTCGACCCGCTGGTGATCTCGTCTTTCAATGACAAGCAGGCGGGGATCACGGTCTACGACACGCTGCTCGATATCGATGCGAAGGGGGCGCTGCTGCCGAATCTGGCGCAGACATTCGAGTCGGCGCCTGATGCAACCTGGTTCAAACTCAAGTTGCGAAGCGGGGTCAAGTTTCATGACGACACACCGTTTGACGCCGCAGCGGTCGTTGAACATTTCAAGCGCCTGATGGATCCGAAGCTGCGCTACCGGTGGGCTGCCGATCTGGCGGGCATCGCCAGCGTGGAGGCCTCCGGACCTCTGGAAGTCACGTTCAAAATGAAGACCCCGTCGGCGCATTTCCTGGCCGTTTTGGCCGACACTTCCGGCATGATCGTGTCGCCGACCGCAGTCAGGAAGCATGGCGAGTCGTATGTGGCCAATCCGGTCGGTACAGGGCCCTTCGTCTTCAAAGAGTGGCGCCGCGGATCGCAGATCGTGTTCACACGCAATTCCAGCTATTGGCGCGGTCCCGTGCATCTGGACCAGGTGGTGCTGCTGCCGATGCCAGACGAGCAGACACGGATCGCGAGCCTGAAGGCAGGCAATCTCGACATTGCGATGAATGCGCCGGCGAAGGACGTTATCGATGCCCGCTCGAACAAGAAGTTGACGATTCATGATCCGGGCAGCCTGGGTACGGTATTTCTGATGCTCAATCTCGAACAGCCCGACGTCTCAGATGTGCGTGTACGGCGCGCCATGGCGCACGCACTCGATCGGGATCTGATGAACAAGGTGATCAGCAAGGGTCTGCCGAAAGTGGCCAACACGCCATTTGGCTCCGGCCTGAGCCCGCATGAGCAGGTCGCAGGCTATCCGAAGTTCGATCCGGCCATGGCGAAAAAGCTGCTGGCTGAATATGGCAAACCGGTAAAGGTGAAACTGTCGATCAGCGCATCACCGCTGTCGGGCCAGACCGCCCAGGTCATCCAGCAGATGTGGAAGAAGGTCGGGATCGACAGCGAGATCATCCCGACTGAACAAGTGCAGCTGATACGGGCTGCTTTGTCGCGCCAGTATCAGGTCATGCTTTATCGCTGGCAGGGCGGCATCGACCCGGACCGCAACGTCTATGGACCATTTCACTCCAAAGGCACGGTCAATCGAACAGCCTACAAGAACCCCGAGATGGACAAACTGCTCGATGCCGGGCGCGCCACGACAGATCCGGCCGAGCGCCTGAAAATTTATCGTGAGGTAAGCAATCTGCTGGCCAGGGACCTGCCATACCTCGAGTTGAACTACTTCAACAACTACAGCGTGTCGGGGGCAAATGTGAAGGGAATCGTACCGGTTCCGGATGGGCTGATCAGGGTGCGCGATGTCTGGAAAGAACGCTGATCGACCAATCTGGTCGACCTCGGGCTGCGCCTGATTGCGGGCTCATTCAACTTTGATATTGCCCTTCTTGATGATTTCCGCGAAGCGCGTCTGCTGCTCTTTAAGGTAACGAGCGGAGTCTTCCGGGCCGAGGTAGTTGACCTCCAGGCCAACCAAGTTGAGTTTGTCGCGAACCTCCTGAGATTGCATGATGGTCTTCATCACCGCTGCGAGTCGATCGATCACCGGCTTGGGGGTGCCGGTGGCGACCATGATCCCGATCCAGGCCGATACATCGAAACCAGGCAGGTTTAGCAGGTCGGCCAGCGGTTCGATTCCGGGAGCGATGGTGGTGGTCCTGCCCAGCGTGAGTCCGTAGGCGCGCAGGCGTCCGGCCTTGATCAGCGGCAGCGTTGCAGCGACGGTTTCAGTGGCATACGCAACCTGGCCGCCCGCCACGTCGGTCAGAGCGGCGGCGCTGCCTTTGTAGGGCACATGGAGCGCGGACAGCCCGGCACGGGCATTGAAAGATTCGGCCACGATGTGCGCGGTGGCCCCTGTTCCCGACGAGGCGAAGGTGTATTTGCCGGGGTTGGCTTTCAGGTGTGCGACGAATTCTTTCGCATTGGCTGCCGGAAACGCGGGGCCGGTCACCAGCACGTAGGGCGACAGGCCCATGATCGCCACCGGGATGAAGTCGCGGTCGACGTCGTAAGGGGTTTTCTGCAGCAGCGGATTGACGGTCACCGGGCCGCTGGAGGCCACCAGCAGGGTATAGCCGTCGGCCGGCGCCTTGGCGACGAAGTCAGTCCCGATCATGCCGCCGGCACCGGCCTTGTTGTCGGGCACTGCCGGCTGGCCAAGCGATTCGGCGAGTTTTTGTGCAATCACCCGGCCGACCAGATCAGTCGCCTGGCCGGGCGGCCACGGGATCACCACACGCAGTGCGCGATTGGGGTACGCCTGCTGCGCAAAGGCCGTGCCGCTGATGGCGAGCGCCAGGCTGAAGAGGATGGACCTTCTCATCATTTTGAATGTCTCCGTTGTGGTTGTTGGCTGCCCGCTGCCCGCTGCCCGCTGCCCGCCGGGAGTTCGTTCATTTCGGGATCCTGGTTCATGGAATCGGTGCGCGGTGCACGGCGCGGTGCAAGGATAGCGGTCTTTGAACCGTCCCGGGGCGGTCGTTGAAGCGAGGCCCTTTTGATCCGGCTCAGTGTCACCGCGATACGGCTCTTCGATGGACCGCTGATGGTGGCAAGTCGCTGGTAGACCATACTCACGCTTTGATTGAAAGCTGATTGATGACCCTGCCGACCCGATTCGATTCATCGCGTGGCGCGCAAGCTGCGGGCTCTCCGCCGCGCGCGCCGGCCGGTACCTGTCTGCGGCTCCAGCAGAACCTGCAACTCAACTATCTGGTCGATGGTACGGGGCCGCTCGTCTGGCTGCTCTTCAACGGCGCTTCTTTGCCTCTCCAATTCTGGGACGGTGTGGCAGCGGAGTTAGCCAGCGAACATGGCGTGGTCCGCATGGACCAGCGCAACGTGGGGGGCACCCGATATCAGGGCACTTTCTCGCTTCTCGATGTGGCGGCCGACGCTGCTGCACTGCTCGATCACCTCGAGATCGAGCGGGTCGTCGTCGCCGGACATGCCTGGGGAGGCCGTGTGGCGCAGGTATTTGCGCGCGACTATCCGCATCGGGTCCGCGGCATGGTGATCTGCGGTACCGGCGGCCAGTTCCCGGCGACGCTGGCTGGATCAGTGTTGCAGCAGTTACGCGAATCCGGCCGGGCGCGAGATCGCAAGCGCTGGGAATCCGCGCTCGAAGCGGCCTATTGTGCACCTGGGTTCACGCGCCGTGATCCACGCGCCTTTGCGGCGTTGTCCGACCTGCAGTGGGATCAGCTGGCTTCCCAGGCAGCGCGCGCGGGGGCCAGCTGGGACATGCGCATTGCGCCTTCCCCGAGCTATTGGGGCAGCACGCGCGCACCGACCCTGCTGATTTATGGCGCGCAAGACAGCACCGGCACTCGCGAGAATGCCCAGGATCTCGCGCAGCGGATTCCTGGCGCGCGCCTGCACTTCATCGAAGAAGCCGGGCATTTCGTGATCCGCGAGCAGGCTGCCCAGGTGGTGGGCATGATGCGCGAGTTTGCGCGCTCGCTGGGCGACCACGACTGACGCGACTCGGCGCCAGCCGACAGGCAACGGGTTCAGTCCGCCATATTTGCAGATTGAGGCAGCCCGGAGAGCCACGAGGTCGTCGTCACCCACGGCGTCGCCAGTGGTGACCCATTGGCCGATCGGGGCAAATCGCTGCGCAGCCTGCCGGGTGTCGGCAACCGCAAGCTGTTTCCGGGCGCCCCGACTATGGCTATCCGCTGGTCCTGGAACGATTTCAGTTTCACATGACGCTCGCGGCTTGCAGCGTTGGCGATGTTGCATTGAAAGTGATTCAGTCGGCGTCAGCGCGCACGGCTAGTCTCAACATTGACTGCCCGCCTGTGCTCGACCGCTTGTGCCACTTCGAAGAATCGGCCCCGGGCCGCGCGGGCCACCTGGTTTGGCCCGCAGGACTGGCCGAGCTTGGCCCAGACCTTACTCGGGCGCGTGCAGATAGGAATCCATGGCCTGCAGGCTCTCGAAGGCGGCCACTTCACCGCCTTCGGCGTGTTCGGCGGCCTCCGGGTGTTTGAGATCCGGGCGCTTGAGCCAGACTGCCTGCAGACCGGCCATGCGCGCCGCGCGCACGTCGAGCAGCCAGTCGTCGCCGATGTGCAGTGTGGCCGAGGGGGCCGCGCCGGCCAGGCGGCAGGCTTCATGAAACATCCGCGGATCGGGTTTGCTGAAGCCGATGCGATGCGCGCTGACACAGGCGCTGAAGTAGCCACCCAGTCCGATGGCATCGATATCGGCATTGCCGTTGGTCACCGCGACGAGGCGATAGCGCGCCGCCCAGCGAGCCAGCACCGGGGTGACGTCGGAATACAGCACCACCTGCTGTCGCGCCGTGAGAAAGACCTCGAAGGCGCTGTCGGCCAGATGCGCCGGTTCGCCCGCGTCGACCATCGAGCGGCGCAGCAGTTCGTGGCGCAGCCAGCTCATGTCGTGAGCGCGTTCGGGGTGCTCGGCCAGCAGCAGCTGGCGAATTTTCTGTCGGTTCTGCGGCGTGAATCGAGAAGCCGTTGCCGGCGCATGGCGGGCTAGCCATTCCTGCAGCGCCTGCTCCGCCTTCAGGAGCGTGGGCAGAACCGGCCACAGGGTGTCGTCGAGATCCAGAGTGATCGCGTGAATGGGGTGCGAGATCGTCATTTGAGAAGTTTAACAACTCGGCAATGCCCAGACAGCCAGTGCGGCCGCGCCTGCGGGGCGTGCAGTGCTAGAGTGGCCTCGAGTTCTTCACTGACGACCACGCCAGCCGCCACTCGCCCGCCATGTGCGCCAACTACGCCCCGACCCGTCCTGACCGGCTGCGTGCCGTGTTCGGTGTCTCGCCCGAGCGAGAAGACTATGTCGACGATGCCTATCCGGGGTACGTGGCGCCGATAGTTCTCGGGACGGCAGGTGAGCGGCGGGCCGAACTGGCAGTGTTCGGTCTGATTCCACCCTGGTCGCGCGATGGCAAGAATTTTCGCCAGTGCTACAACGCGCGGGTCGAAACCGTTGCCGACAAACCCAGCTTTCGCCATGCCTGGAAGTCGCGTCAGTGGTGCGTGGTCGCGGCCGACGCGATCTACGAGCCCAACTACGAAAGCGGCAAAGCGGTGCGCTGGCGCATCGAGAGCGCCGATGGCGAGCCGCTGGCCGTTGCCGGCATCTGGGAACGGTGGCGAGCGCCAGGCGG
>JAYVOV010000360.1:0-5937 GCA_043757735.1 Burkholderiaceae bacterium | reverse complement strand
TTGTGTGGATCCGGATTCTGCGGAACAGCAGCGAGCGCAAAAAGCCCGCGGACCGCTGCAGTCCCTCGAGTGTGTCGGCCAGCGTTTTCTCGTCATCGGGAAATACGCTGAACCAGACCGTTGCATAAGCATAGTCCGCCGTAAGATCGACGCCGGTGATCGTAACGAGGCCGACGCGCGGATCCTTCAGTTCGCCGCGAATCATCTCCGCGAGGTCATGGTGGATCTGCTCGGCCACGCGGGCACCACGCCCGCTGCCACCCGGCTTGTGCCTGGTCATAGGGTTCGCGCGACCTCCTTGACCTCGAACACCTCGAGTTGGTCGCCTTCCTTGATGTCGTCGTAACCGCGCAGAGACAAACCGCATTCGAAGCCTTCTTTGGCCTCACGCACGTCGTCTTTGAAACGCTTGAGCGACTCGAGCTCACCAGTCCAGATGACGGTCTGATCGCGCAGCAGACGCACCCGCGAGCTGCGACGCACCACCCCTTCGAGCACCATGCAACCGGCGATCGAACCCAGTTTGGAAATCCGGAAGATCTGGCGAATCTCGACCAGACCGACGATCTCTTCTTTGTGCTCGGGCGCAAGCATCCCGGACATCGCGGCCTTCACGTCATCGACGGCTTCGTAGATGACCGTGTAGTAGCGGATGTCGATGCCGTTGTTCTGCGCGAGGCGCTTAGCCTGTGCATCGGCGCGAACGTTGAACCCGATGACGACCGCCTTGGACGCGGTTGCGAGGTTGATGTCGCTTTCGGTGATGCCACCCACACCCGAGTGCACGACCTGGACTTTGACCTCGTCGGTCGACAGCTTGGCCATCGCCTGCACCAGCGCTTCCTGCGAACCCTGGACATCGGATTTGATGATCAGAGACAACGAGGCAGTCGCGCCTTCGGTGGTCATCTGTTCGAAAACGTTTTCGAGCTTGGCCGCCTGCAGACGCGCCAGCTTCACGTCACGGAACTTGCCCTGACGGAACAGCGCGATCTCACGCGCCTTGCGCTCGTCGCCCAGCACCAGCACGTCTTCGCCCGCCCGCGGAACTTCGGAGAGCCCCTGAATCTCGACCGGAATGGACGGGCCGGCCTCGGTGACGGTCTTGCCGGTTTCATCCGTCATGGCTCGAACCCGGCCGAACACACTGCCGGCCAGCAGGATATCGCCGCGCTTGAGCGTGCCCGACTGAACCAGAACCGTGGCAACCGGGCCGCGACCCTTGTCCAGACGCGCTTCGATGACGAGACCCTTCGCGGCGCCCTCTCGGGGCGCCTTGAGTTCGAGCACTTCGGCCTGCAGCAAGACGTTTTCGAGAAGGCTGTCGATACCGGCCCCCGTGCGCGCGGAAACCTCGACGAAGGGCACATTGCCGCCGTACTCTTCTGGCACGACCTCCTGCGCGACCAGTTCCTGCTTGACGCGGTCGGGATTGGCTTCGGGCTTGTCGATCTTGTTGATCGCCACGACTATCTGCACACCCGCTGCCTTGGCATGGTGGATCGCCTCGATGGTCTGCGGCATGACGCCGTCATCGGCGGCCACGACCAGAATGACGAGGTCGGTCGCTTTGGCGCCCCGTGCCCGCATCGCGGTAAACGCCTCGTGGCCCGGGGTGTCGAGGAAGGTGATGACACCACGCGGCGTTTCGACGTGATACGCGCCAATATGCTGGGTGATGCCACCGGCCTCGCCTGCCGCCACCTTGGCGCGCCGGATGTAATCCAGCAGAGAGGTCTTGCCGTGATCGACGTGGCCCATCACGGTGACGACCGGCGGCCGCGAGATCAATTCGAAATCGGTCGGCGGCCCTTGCTCCAGGAAGGTCTCGGGATCGTCGAGCTTGGAGGCGATCGCCTTGTGACCCATTTCTTCGACCAGGATCATGGCGGTTTCCTGATCGAGGACCTGGTTGATTGTGACCATCTGGCCCAGCTTCATCAGGTGCTTGATCACCTCGGCTGCTTTGACCGACATCTTGTGAGCGAGATCGGCGACCGAGATGGTTTCCGCGATATGGACTTCGCGAACCACCGGCTCGGTCGACCCTGCACCCTGCGCTTCTTCTCGATGATCGCGATGGCGTCCGCCACCCCGTGGTCCGCCACGCCAGCCGCTCGCGCCGCCAGTATCGCCGCGAGTCTTGAGCGCACGACGCTTGGCGCCTTCTTCGTGCCAGGACGACGACAGTTTTTCCGACTTGACGTGTTTTTTATCTTTGCCGTCGGCTGCCGGGGCCGGAGCGCCAGGCTTGGCTTCCGGCTTGCCGGTGGCCGGACGATGCAGCGTTCCGGTGGTGCCTTTTGCCCCCGGCGCGACCGGCGCGACCGGTTTGCCTGCTGCCGGCGCCTTGGCAACGACCGGCGGCGCGACCACCGGCGGCGGTGCTTCGAGCACCTTCGGCTGCGGACGGCGTTGAGCGCTCATCAGGCGATTGATCTCGGCTACTTCGGCCTCCGCCTTGCGGCGCGCCTCGGCGCGAACCGTGGCTTCCTGTTGCGCCTTCTGCGCGGCCGTGGCGGCGGCAGCGGCAGCGGCCGCGGCTGCGCGGGTGTTTTCGTCGACTTTCAACTGCTCTGCATCGGCTTGTTTCTGCTGCGCGGCAGTGGGCGGGGTGGTATCGCCGACAGCAATCGCGGCTGCGGCCTTGGCGCGTTCAGTCGCGGCCAATTCGGCCATGCGTGCGCGCTCCAGGCGGGCAGCTTCTTCGCGCCGCTCGGCCTCGGCGGCGGCTTCGCGTTCGCGCTGCCGTTCGAGTTCGAGGGCTGCTTCCTTGGCGCGCAACTCGATCGCCTGGTGCTCGAGCAGGAGCCGCTGCCGTTCGTCTTCCTCGGCGTTTGGCTGCGCTTCGATGACCTGTTCGATTTCTTCGATGACGCCGGCGCGATCGACTGCGCTGGGCTCAACCGCCATCTCGGAACCGTCGCGCTGCACGAACACTCGCTTCTTGCGGACCTCGACCTGAATGGTGCGGGCCTTGCCCGTACCGTCGGCCTGCTTAATCTCGGAAGTCTGCTTGCGAGTCAGGGTGATCTTTTTCTTTTTCAACGGATCGTCGGCGCCATGCAGTCGACGCAAAGCCGTGAGCAGCTGCTCTTTGTCGGCTTCGGTCAGACCGTCGTCCGGCGAGGACTTGGTCACGCCGGCCGCCTTGAGCTGCTCGAGCAGCACATCGGCGGGCATCTTCAACTCGGCAGCGAACTTCGCTACGTTGGTCATCACCATCGTCATCCTTTGGGTCGCTCCCGCTTCGTCAAGCCGATTCGTTCTCGAACCAGTGAGCTCGCGCCTTCAGGATCAGATCCCGGGCGCGCTGCTCGTCGATGCCGGTGGCATCGACCAATTCATCCACTGCCAGTTCGGCCAGCTCTTCGCGGTTATGAATACCGCTATCAGCCAGCTTCGCCGCCAGTTCCCGATCCATGCCCTCCAGAGACAGAAGATCTTCAGCTGTGTGCTCGATCTTCTCTTCCGTGGCGATCGCTTCGGTCAGCAGAATGTTGCGCGCCCGATTGCGCAGCTCGTGGACCGTATCCTCGTCGAAAGACGCGATCTCGAGCATCTCGTTGATGGGGACATAGGCGACCTCTTCAACACTGGTGAAGCCTTCATCGATCAGGATGTCTGCCACTTCCTGGTCGACGTCGAGCTTGTGCATGAACAATTCACGAACGCCGGTCCGCTCGCTGGCGGACTTCTGCTGCGACTCGTCGGCGCTCATGATGTTGATCTGCCAGCCGGTGAGCTCGGAGGCCAGACGCACATTGCGCCCACCAGTGCCGATCGCCAGGGCGAGGTTGTCTTCGTCGACGACCACGTCCATGCTGTGTTTGTCTTCATCGACCACGATTGACGAGACATTTGCCGGTGCCAAAGCGCCGATCACGAACTGCGCGGGGTCTTCGGACCAGAGAACGATGTCGACGCGCTCACCTGCCAGTTCGCCGGTGACCGCCTGGACACGCGAGCCGCGCACACCGACGCATGTGCCGATGGGGTCAATACGCCGATCCTGGGTGAACACCGCGATCTTGGCGCGCACTCCAGGGTCACGGGCAGCCGCCTTGATCTCGAGCAGACCCTGCTCGATCTCGGGAACTTCCAGCGAGAACAGGTACCGGATGAAATCGGGCGACGTGCGCGACAAGATCAGCTGAGGCCCGCGGCCTTCGCGATTGACCTTGAGCGCCACCGCACGAACGCGATCACCGACCCGCAGATTTTCCTTGGGGATCATCTGGTCACGCGGCAATCGGGCTTCGAGCTTGCCCGACTCGACGATTGCGCCTTCACGATCGATGCGTTTGACCGTGCCGGAGAAAATGGGTTCATCGCGGCCCAGGAAATCATTGATGATCTGATCGCGTTCGGCATCGCGGATCTTTTGCAGGATCACCTGCTTGGCCGCCTGCGCCCCGATGCGCCCGAGATCGATCGCATCGAGCTCTTCTTCGATGAAATCGCCCACCTGGACATCAGAAATCTGCTTTTGCGCTTCAGAAACGATGACCTGGAGATCGTGGTCTTCGAGCTCGCCGTCCGGGACGACCTGCCAGCGCCGAAATGCTTCGTAATCACCGCTCATGCGGTCGATGGCAACGCGGGCGTCGACGTCTTCCTTGAAACGTTTCTTGGTGGCGGACGCAAGAGCGCTTTCCAGGGCCTGAAACACCACTTCACGTGCCACGTTCTTCTCGCGCGCCAGCGCGTCGACCAGCAACAGGACTTCACGGCTCATCGCCAAGCCTCCTAAAACTCTACTTTGGGCACCAGACGCGCCCGATCGATCTCGTCGAGCGCGAAGACCAGTTTTCTGGCCGCCGGCGCATCATTTTCCGCACCCTCTCGGGGCTTTGCACTTGCAGCCTTCTTGTCCGCCCCGGCTTTGGGGTCGATGCGCTTGGCCGCACCCGGCTTCGCCGGCGCACCACGCACCTTGCGGCCAGTGAGCGGCGGCGCCTCGATCAGCACCAGACCGAACCGGCCATCTTCCTCGACTTCAAGCACACCTTCGAAATGGCGCCGCCCGTCGAGGGGGCGCTTAAGCTTCACGGCGACTTCGAATCCGGCGAACCGGACAAAATCGGCCGGTTTCTTCAGTGGTCGGTCCAGCCCCGGAGAAGATACCTCCAGCCGGCGGTAATCGAAGTCATCGGCCGCGAGCGCGTGAGACAACTGCCGGCTGACCAGTTCGCAATCTTCCACCTTGACGCCTTCCAGGCGATCGATGTAGACGCGAAGCAAACCTCCGGCTGCCATCTCGGCATCCACCAGTTCGTAACCCATCCCTGAAACCGTCGTCTCGACGGCAGACTGCCAGGATCCCAATCGTATTCATCCAAATTATCGGCCGGCTACACCGTCACTTGTCGGCCGAATGCTCCATCGCGCCCGCACAAAAAAAATGGGCCAGCCAGCCCATTTCTCTTAGGCACGCCCGCCGGTGCTTGGCCGGGCAGGCGCTTGGAATCACAAGATTATATCGGCATTTCAGCCGTTTGGCGAGCGTTTGCGAGTGCGGGAGCGTCCTGCGGGGCCGCTCGGGCCACGATTTCCAACACTGAATCCGCCTGCGCCCTGCCCACCGGCACCGCCCGGCGCGCCTGGTCCCTTCTGCGGGCCGCGCGGCCCTGCAGATCCGGGCGCCATGTTGCCACCGGCCGCTTTGCCGCGGCGCGGCGCGGCGGCTCGATTGCCGCCGCCGCCGGACGAATTCTGCCGACCGCCAGCGGGCGCACCACCCGACGGGTAAGTGAAGACGACATCCGAATTGCCGCTCGGACCGGGCGCACCCAGCATGCCGCGGCGTCCGCGCGGGCCGCCCCGGGCGCCCGGCTCGCCCTTGCGCACCTCGCGGGTGATGCCCTCGAGATGCGCATTGGCAGTACGCGGCTGCCATTCGTCATCCTGGGTCTCGATGTCGTCGTCGTCATCGAA
>JAYVOV010000359.1:0-1636 GCA_043757735.1 Burkholderiaceae bacterium | reverse complement strand
AGTCGACCGGACGCGCGGCCAGGCCCCGAACACGATCGAGCCCAGTCTGGAAAAAATTGAAGGCGCGGCGGGCGGCGACGTCGCCGACCACCCGGCTCAAGTCTTCTTCAGCGTCCCAGCGCAAGTGGCGCGCCAGTTCGCCAAGGGTTGCCGCCAGCATCACGTCGCCCTCGACGCGAAGATGGCGCGGCAAGCCTTCGACACCATCGCGGGTGAGCGCAAAAAAGACATCGATGGAGGGCTCCAGCAGCAAGGTGGCTCGCGGCGCAGCCGCGAGCGGGGCGGGTTCGAAAAATCCCGCCGGGGTGATCGCCAGCAGGACTTCCGGTACGGGCAGCGCACCGGGCAGACTGGCGCGAAGCCCCACCCGGACCACAGCGCCGGCATGCATTCTCAGGCGCTCGCTCGCCCAGGATTGCTGGCGCAGCAGGTGGTCTAAGCCGGCGACCAGACCGCGCACTGCCTGCTCATGCAGGCGTTGCGCGGCGTCCGCCGCTAGGGCCAGCCAGGGGCTGGCCGGGCGTTCGTCAGCAAACGCCTCGGGGCGGGGCGTTTCTGCGGACGACATCGGCGTGCGGCTGGCCGATCAGGCGAGCTGCTGAATACCCGCGAGCATCCAGCCTGAACCACCGGCCATCGGTTTGGTGAGATTCCAGACCTCGTCGAATGGCGCCGCCGGAGCTGACTCGGTTTCGCGGATCATGCCGTGAAAGCGGACGCTGGCGAGATACTCCATGCCCTGCTTCTCGACGCTGAGCAGATCTGCGTTCAGTTGGACGACATCGGTGCGCTGACTGGCAGCGCCGCGCTCGGTGATCTGGCGGGCGAGTTCCGGATAGAGTTCATCCGCAGTGAATTCCTTGAGCTCGGACAGATTGGCGGTGTCGAAAGCGGCCTGCAGGCGAACGAACTGCTGGCGCGCGCCCTTCAGGAAACCATCGACGTCGAAATCGGCTGGAATGCGCGACGCGACACTGGCACCAGCCGTATCGGTCAGACTGGAACCACCCAGCGCGGCATCGGCGGGCCTGCCGAAGTCGGCATCTGACGAGCGCGGCGCACCGGAACTCAGTTGCGTCGGCAGGGGCGTGTAATTGACTGTCGATTCAGGCCCCATCGCGGTGTTGCCGTAGCCTGGAGCAGCCATTGCAGGCCGTGGACCGGCGCTGGCAGCGCGACGGGCCATGATCAGGCGAAAGACCACGAATGCGGCCAGAAGCAGCAAGGCGATCATCATGAAGTTGGCCATTTCAGCGCCCATACCCAGATGGCTGAACAAGGCAGCCAGGCCAAGCCCTGCCGCCAAGCCGGCAAGGGGGCCGAGCCAGCGATTACGCGCGGGTTGCGCGGCAGCCGGTGCGGGTGCACCCGGCCGGGCAACCGCCGACTGCGCCGGCGCCTGCTGTGCCTGCGAAACGCCCTGCTGGGACGTGGCTTGCTGGGGCGCCGTGGACGACTGGCGACCAACGCTGCGGCCGCCGCCGACACGCGCCGCTTCGGCATCCGCCGCGACCAGAGTGAATCCCAACAGGACGGTGGCCGCAAGGGCCGCAATTCGATTTTTCATGACTCATGTCTCCACAAAGTTCTACGTGAGTCGCGCGAATGCCGACTCGCTTTCATTTCTGCCACCTGC
>JAYVOV010000358.1:0-5951 GCA_043757735.1 Burkholderiaceae bacterium | reverse complement strand
CGGATCCGCATCGGCGCGCTTCTGGCTCGAAATCTCCCACGCTGCCCCTGCTGCTGCCGTCCTTGGGAGAGGCATAATAAATAACACAGTAAGACTAGGAGCCTGACGGAGTATCGGGATCAGCCAAATTTTGACGGCTGTATTTCGAGTTTTGAGGCAATTTTCGATGAGCTATCCGATCACGCATGGCGTCGATGTCTCTGGAAAGCGGACATTTTCGTCAACTCCGCCAAGCTCCTAGCGCACCAATGTTTCACGTGAAACACCCTCTACCCTGCCCTGGCGCACGAAATCAAGCCAGCAAGCGTTGGTCTTCGAGAATCATCTTTGCCGCCTTTTCGGCAATCATCAGAGTGGGTGAATTTGTATTCCCTGACGTGATCGTAGGCATCACAGACGCGTCCGCAATCCGAAGCCCGAGAACCGCACGGCAGCGAAGGCGTTCGTCCACCACCGACTGCCGGTCCTCGACGGGCCCCATCCGACAGGTGCCCACCGGATGAAAAATCGTGGTGCCAACCTGCCCTGCCGCTTCTGCCAAGTCTTCATCTGATGAGAATTGCGCACCGGGAACGAACTCCTCGGGTGAATATCGTGCAAGCGCCTTCCCGGCTACGATGCGGCGCGTCAGCCGAATCGAGTCCGCCGCCACCTGCCGATCCTCAACCGTGCTCAGATAGTTCGGAGCAATGCTGGGCCCATCTTCAGAACGCGCAGAGCGAATGTGGATCGACCCCCGAGAGGTTGGCCGCAGGTTGCAGACCGACGCAGTGAACGCAGGGAATCCATGCAGTGGATCACCGAATTTTTCGAGCGACAAAGGCTGCACGTGATACTCGACATTCGCTCGCGCCTGCGACGGATCGGAGCGCGCAAACGCACCGAGCTGACTGGGCGACATCGACATCGGTCCACTCTGAAACAACAGATACTCCAGGCCCATCTTGGCCTTGCCGAACCATGAATTGGCCTGCTCGTTGAGTGTCACCACCCCGCGCACTTTGAATACCGTGCGCAACTGCAAGTGGTCTTGCAGATTTTCACCAACCCCTGGCAAATCCACCTTGACTGGCACACCTGCCCGTTCAAGCACCGCTGCCCTCCCGATGCCGGACAGCTCGAGAATCTGGGGCGTACCCACTGTGCCCGCCGTCAGAATGACTTCCCGCCGTACGGCCGAATGCACCGTTTCGCCGCCGTCAGCATGACGATAATCGACACCAATCACGCGCCGAGTCGCGTCATCACTCAAACGCAGACGTTCCACATGGGCGCCGCTGATAACCCTCAGATTACTTCGGGTAATGGCTCGACGCAGAAACGCCTTTGCCGCATTCCAGCGAATGCCCCGCTTCTGATTGACCTCGAAGTACCCGCAGCCAAAATTATCGCCACGATTGAAGTCGTCGCAAGGCGTAATGCCCTGTTCATTCGCCGCCTCGCGGAAAGCGTCGAGAATCTCCCAGCTGACTCGGGGCGGCTCCACACGCCAATCCCCGCCGTGACCGTGCAACGGGTCTTCCCCTCCCTTGTCGAGCCGATGGTAGTCCTCATGCTGCTTGAAGAACGGCAGAACCTCGTCCCACGACCAGCCTGGGTTACCCAGCGCCGACCAGCCATCGTAGTCGCCACGCTGCCCGCGCATGTAAATCATGCCGTTGATCGATGAGCAGCCGCCGAACACTTTGCCCCGTGGATACCGAATGCTGCGGCCATTCAGACCGGCTTCGGGTTCGGTCATGTAGAGCCAGTCAGTCCGCGGATTGCCTATGCAATAGAGATAGCCGACCGGAATATGAATCCAGATGTAGTCGTCCTTGCCGCCCGCTTCCAGCAGCAGTACCCGATTGGCAGGGTCTGCTGACAGCCGATCCGCCAGCAGGCACCCTGCCGTGCCGGCGCCGACAATGATGTAGTCGAATGTACCCAACGGTGCGCTCATGTTCAATCCATCCGGATAATCTGGCGAATCGCCTCGCCACGCGCCAGCCGGTCGAGCGCCGGATTGATGTCGGCCAGCGCCACCCGCTCAGACAACAGCCTGTCGACCGGCAGCCGACCTGCCCGATACATCGCCACAAAACGTGGAACATCGCGCGCCGGAACGCATGAGCCGATGCAGCTGCCTTTGAGCGTTCGCTCCTCGGCAATCAGACTGACGGCCTGAAGCTCCCACTTGGCCGCCGGATTTGGCAGTCCCGCAGTAACGGTCATACCACCCCGCGCGGTGATCCGGTACGCGAGGTCCAACGCTTTGACACTGCCAGCCATCTCAAAGGCATAGTCCACACCACCACCCGTTGCGTCCTTCACCTTCTGTATGACATCAGGGTCGTTGGCATTGAAGCCGTGTGTAGCCCCTATGGACAAGGCCGTCTCCAGCTTGCTGTCCAGCAGATCTACCGCCACGATGGCGCGAGCGCCACTGGCCGCGGCCGCCAGCAGCGACGAAAACCCGACGCCGCCCAGTCCTACGACCGCCGCCCGCGCACCCGCCTCCATTCGCGCGGTATTGAAGACCGCCCCTGCGCCAGTCAAAACAGCACAACCAAATAGCGCCGCCTCGTCCCAGGGCAGACCACGCTCGATGGGCACGACCGAGCGGCGAGACACCGTGGCGTACTGGGCGACCGCCGAACACCCCATGTGGTGATTGAGAACCCCATTGCCCTGCGCATCGATCCCGGTCCGTCCGCCCACGGCATGCAACCGCTTGTAGCCACCCAGCAAAGAGCCCGCGCCATTCGCGTCGCCACCAGGACCACACAAGGCCGGCCGGCCGGTGGCGCCAGCTCCACTTCTTCGATGGTCAAGGGCCGACTCTGTGCATAGGGTGCCGGCAAGCCCACGGTACGCAGCACCGCCGCCTTCATCTTCATGGGCACTTTATCCCGGCGCAATTCATGCTCATGGGCAATCTCTCCCGGCGCGAATCCGCCGCCTGCTCCGGTTCACAATCCGGCCAGACAGATGTACTTCACCTCGAGATAGTCCTCGATCCCGTAGCGTGACCCCTCTCGCCCCAGTCCCGACTGCTTGACCCCGCCAAACGGTGCAACCTCGGTGGACAGCAGGCCGCTGTTCACACAGACCATGCCGGTTTCCAAAGCCTCGGCCACCCGGAAGATCCGTGCGATATCGCGCGAGAAAAAGTAAGCCGCCAGCCCGAACTCGGTCGCGTTGGCCAGGCCGATCACTTCGGACTCCTCCTTGAACCGGAACAGCGGCGCGACCGGGCCGAAGGTCTCTTCATGCGCGACCCGCATATCGGCAGTCACCTCAGTGAGCAGCGTCGGTTCAAAAAACAGCCCGCCCAGAGCGTGCCGATGGCCACCGAGCTTGAGCTGCGCACCCTTGGCCAGGGCGTCGGCGATATGCTCCTCAACCTTGGCGACCGCCGCAGCTTCGATCAGCGGCCCGATAGTGACACCGGGTTCGGTGCCTTGCCCGACCTTGAACTGAGCCACTTTGGCAGCCAGTTTGCCGGCGAATTCGTCATAGACCGCATCTTGGACGTAGAGCCGATTGGCGCAGACACAGGTCTGCCCGGCGTTGCGGTACTTGGATGCCAGCGCGCCCTCGACCGCCGCATCGATGTCGGCATCGTCGAACACGATGAACGGCGCGTTGCCGCCCAGCTCCAGAGACAGCTTTTTGACTGTGTCGGCCGACTGCCGCAGAAGGATCCGCCCAACCTCGGTGGAACCGGTGAAAGAGATCTTTCGGACGGTTGGGTTGGTGCACATTTCCAGCCCTATCGCCGGTGATTTGTTGCCATCTCCTACGATTACATTAAAAACACCTGGCGGAAAACCCGCGCGCTCAGCCAGATGAGCCAGTGCCAGCGCCGACAGCGGCGTCGCCTCGGCGGGCTTGGCCACCACGGTGCAACCCGCGGCCAAGGCCGGCGAAACCTTGCGTGTGATCATCGCAATGGGGAAGTTCCAGGGCGTGATGGCAGCACAAACCCCGATCGGCTGCTTCATGACCAGAATGCGGCGATCAGGCGCATAGGTGGCAATGATGTCGCCCTCCACCCGCTTGCCCTCCTCCGCAAACCACTCGATAAACGAAGCGCCATAAACCACCTCACCCCGTGCCTCACCCAGCGGTTTGCCCTGTTCGGTCGTCATCAGCAGAGCGAGGTCATCGGCATGCGCCATCACAAGGTCGAACCATTTGCGCAGAATCGTGCCGCGATCCTTGGCAGTGCGGGCCCGCCAGGCCGGCAGCGCTTTGTCCGCCGCCGCAATCGCCCGCCGGGTCTCAGCCGCGCCCATATCAGCCACCTCGCAGACCGTCGCGCCGGTAGCCGGATTCGTTACTTTGAACAGCGCGCCGGAATCGGCCGGCGTCCAGCAGCCGTCGATGAAACCCTGATTCTTGAGCAGCGCCATTTCTTTCAGTTGGAGCGTCATGTCAATCTATTTCAAAGTAGGAATGGAAAAGTCCGCACCGGCCCGAATGCCCGCCGGCCAGCGCTGGGTTACCGCCTTGTACCGGGTGTAGAACCGCACCCCTTCGGGGCCGTGCATGTGGTGGTCGCCAAACAGCGACGCCTTCCAGCCGCCAAACGAATGAAATGCCATCGGGACCGGAATCGGCACATTCACGCCAACCATGCCGATCTGCACGCGATGAGCAAACTCACGGGCCGCATCGCCGTCGCGGGTAAAGATGGCGGTGCCATTGCCGAACTCATGATCGTTGACCAGCTTCAGCGCTTCTTCGAAGGAGCCGACCCGGACGATGCAAAGCACCGGCCCAAAAATCTCCTCCTGATAGATCCGCATGCCCGGCTTCACGTCGTCGAACAGGCAGCCCCCCAGGAAGAACCCGTTTTCAAAGCCAGGCACTGTCAGACCACGGCCATCGACCACCAGCTTCGCGCCCTCGGCCACCCCGGTATCCACGTAACCCTTCACCTTCTCGAAGTGCGCACGCGTGACCAGCGGCCCCATCTCGGCCGACGCGTCCATGCCATCGGCAACCTTGATCGCCGGCACCCGCACTTTCAGCTGCGCCACCAGGGCGTCGGCGATGTCGCCCACGACCACCGTCACCGACACCGCCATGCAGCGCTCGCCGGCCGACCCATAGGCAGCCCCGATGACCGCATCAACCACCTGCGCTAGATCCGCATCAGGAAGGACCACCATGTGATTCTTGGCGCCACCCAGGGCCTGAACCCGTTTGCCGTTGGCGGCTGCGGTGTCGTGGATGTAACGCGCAATCGGTGTCGAGCCAACGAAACTCACCGCATCGACCAGCGGGTGCGAGAGCAGCGCATCAACCGCCACCTTGTCGCCCTGAACCACATTGAACACGCCATCCGGCAGCCCTGCTTCCGTGAGCAGGCGGGCGATCATGAGCGCAGCCGACGGGTCGCGCTCAGAGGGCTTGAGCACGAAGGTGTTGCCGCAGGCGAGCGCCATCGGAAACATCCACATCGGCACCATCACCGGGAAATTGAAGGGCGTGATGCCCACGCAAACGCCCAGCGGCTGACGGATCGAATACATGTCGATTCCGGTGCCGACCTGCTCGCTGTACTCGCCCTTGAGCAGCTGCGGCGCGCCGCAGGCGAACTCGACCACTTCCAGACCCCGGGTGATTTCCCCCTCGGCGTCGCTCAGCACCTTGCCGTGCTCTCCGGTGACCAGCGCCGCCAGTTCACCCATGTGGCGCTCGACCAGTTCCTTGAACTTGAACAGCACGCGTGCTCGGCGCAGCGAAGGCATGGCAGACCACGCCGGAAACGCTACCGCTGCCGCCTTCACGGCCGCATCGACCTGGGCCGGGCCCGCCAGCACAACCCGGCGCGCACGCACGCCCGCAGCGGGATTAAAAACGTCGGCATAACGGTCCTGCGCGCCGCCGGGTTGATCGACGCCACCGATCCAGTGTCCGACGTCAGCGCCGAGTTGCACCGTCAAGCGGCTGTCTGAGCT
>JAYVOV010000357.1:0-1637 GCA_043757735.1 Burkholderiaceae bacterium | reverse complement strand
CCTGACGCACGAACATGCGGTTCGGCTGGACAGCCACAAGCTGATGCGGCGCCTGCAGGCGCAGCGCGAGGCGATCGACGCCTTCGATAACGGCTCGGCGGCGCGTCTGCCGCGTGGCATGACCTTGGCGGGCGCCCGCGCCCTGATGGCGCAGCTATCCGACCGTTGGTCGCCTGGATGCGTGCTGAGCACCCCTCCCGATACGCGCCTGGGTGAAATGCGCCTGCGTTTCGGGTTTCCGACGCTCAATACCCGGGAGCATGCCACGCAGCTGTCGCAGCCGCGCATCGAGTCGCGCGAAGGCCAGGCGAACTGGCAGTCGGCCGCGAACCGTGCCTATATCTACGGGCGTTTCGAGCAGAACACGATCATTCGCATGGCCTTGGGCGAGAAGCCGCGCGAAGACATGCTTTCCGCCTGGGCGGTGCACGCCGAACGGGCGACCTGGGTCGCGATCGAACGTCAGCAGTCGCATTTCGAGCGCGATTTCGCCTCACCGGTTGCGCTGGGCGATCTGGTCACCATCGTGCCGCCGGCCCTGCCTGATCAGAGCGCGCCGGGTGTCGGCGCGCGCTCGGGCAAGCCGATCCGCTTCATGTTCGGACGGGTTGTATCTCTGGTGCAACGACTCGGTCAAGATCTCAAACTGCCGCCGTGCCAGCGGATCGGGGTGGCCGTCTGGTCGGGCGCCCCGACCCTGGTGGGCGTCCGGGGCGGTGATGATCCTTTTTTCCACGACGCGGTGCTGCTCGACGCCGATGCCGCCACCGGCGAACCAGAATCGCTGCTGCTGCCCGCGGGGCGGTTCACCGGTCAGCCGTCGATTACCCTGCGCGAGCCGACCCGCGACGTCCGGGTGCGCCTCGAGGCGGTCGTCGAGGCTGGTGCGAGTTTCGAGCGCGTGCGCCTGCATCGCCTGGAGAATTGACGGCTGCTGCGCGCTGCGTAGTCCATTCGGCCTGTGTGGGACTTCACATTGGCGGCATTGGATTCACGTTAATATATTCACGGGCGGATAGGGTCGCTCGCCCCTGCACGCGGCAGCTGCCGTGGTTTTCGCTTTCCGGTTCATCCATGGCTGGTCTTGACAAGTCCTCTGCCCTGCCCACGCGCATCGTTGTGCACAAACAATCGCGCGCGCTCGAGATCGAGTTCAATGACGGCAAGATATTCCGATTGTCGTTTGAGTTCCTCCGGGTCAATTCGCCGTCGGCTGAAGTGCGTGGTCACGGGCCAGGCCAGGAAGTCCTGCAGACGGGCAAGCGGCACGTCGACATCACAAGTCTCGATCAGGTCGGCCACTACGCGGTCCAGCCGCATTTTTCCGATGGCCACTCGACCGGCCTGTTTTCCTGGGACTACCTCCACCATCTGGGTATCCACGAAGCCTCGCTCTGGCAGGACTATCTCAAGCGCCTGAAGGACGCCGGCGCCAGCCGCGACCCGCAAGCGGCGCCGGTCGTTGCACTGCAGGCAACTGAGGTCAAGCGGGGCAGCGCATGAACCCGCCGTCCCAGCCAATCGGTGATCAGGTTCATGCAGCGCGCCCCGATTCGCTCAGTGAATCTGCCCCGCAGGCTGCTGGCGCTGGCGCTGGCGGATCGGTCGGCGCGGATCAGACGCATTTCGGTTTTCAG
>JAYVOV010000356.1:0-5955 GCA_043757735.1 Burkholderiaceae bacterium | reverse complement strand
GGCGCCGATCAGGCGGTCGAACTCGACCAGCCATAGCGCCGCTGGTGGCGCCTCGGCGAAACCACGCAGCACCAGCCCGGAGACTGCGCCCGCGATCGGCACCACCCATGCCGCAGCAAGCCCCTCGCAGGCAGCCAACCACTGCGCGCGCACCACCTCGATCGATTCAAGTGGCAGACGAGCCATGGCAAGCAACTGCCAGCCGACCACCAGCGGGCTGACCCGCACCGCTGCATGCTTGAGTTCGGGCTGCTTTGAGATTGGGTCGAAGCCCGGCAAGGTCAGGGCATTGATGCCGGCCAGGCCGCTGCCGCGCACGAAGGCATCGCCCCAGTGCATCGGCAGGAATGCCTGTCCGGAGCGAATTTCATCGCTGCCCTTCGCCAGTGCCACGAACCGGCCGCGCCGCGACGTGATCATGACCGGATCGCCGTCGACCAGGCCGCGCCGCGCGAGGTCGCCCGGCTGCAACGACAGCTCGGGCGCCTGCGCCTGCGCGAACAGTGCCGGCACGCGGCCGCTGCGGCTCATGCTGTGCCATTGATCGCGCAGACGTCCCGTCATCAGGGCGATTGGAAAGCGTGCGTCGCAGGCCTCTGCGACCGGCCGCCAGGCGGCACTCGAGAATCGCGCCCTGCCGCTGCCTGTCGCAAAGCGCGCATCGGCATACAGACGCGCCTGGCCATGACTGGTCGCGTCAGGCACCGGCCACTGCAGCGGTCCTTCGGTCTCGAGCCGCGCCCAGCTCAGCCCGCCGATGTCCAGGTCGCGCCCGATGGTGAGACCCCGATGCTCGAGCCACACCGCCTGTGCCGACTCGAACTGAAAGCCCTGCTCGCGGCCCGGGTGCAGGGCCTGCGCCAGCCGCCGCGCCGCATCGGCCAGGATGGCCCAATCGGCTCGCGCTTCGCCCGGCGCGGGCAGCACCGATCGAACCCGGCTGATCCGCCGTTCGGAATTGGTGACCGTGCCGTCTTTTTCGCCCCAGGTGGTGGCCGGCAAGGCCACATCTGCATGGCGCAAGGTCTCGGTGTCGGCGTAGGCCTCCTGGACCACGACGAATTCAGCACGCTCGAGCGCCTGGCGCACCCTCAGGGAATCAGGCATCGACTGAGCCGGATTCGTGCAGACAATCCAGACCGCGCGCACCCGTCCCGCGTGCAGGCCGTCAAAGAGCTCGACGGCACTCAGGCCCGGCGTTGCCGGCACGCTGTCCACGCCCCAATAGCGAGCCACTTCGTCGCGGTCGGCGGCATTGCCCAGGTCCCGATGGCCGGGCAGCAGATTGGCCAGCGCGCCCACTTCGCGCCCGCCCATCGCGTTGGGCTGACCGGTCAAAGACAAGGGGCCGGCACCCGGGCGCCCCAGCTGCGCAGTGGCCAGGTGCAGGCCGATCAGCGCCGCATTCTTGTCGGTGCCGCTGGTCGATTGATTCAGGCCCTGGCAGTACAGGGACAACACGCTGCCGGCCTCGGACCACCAGCGCGCGGCGGTGACGATGTCTTCTTCACGCACGCCGCAGATGCGCGCAGCGGTGCCTGGACTCATCTCGCGCACTGCGGCACGCAGCAGGTCGAATCCTTCGGTGTGCGCCGCGATCCAGTCGGTGGCGACACCCTCCTCCCAGATCAGCCAGTGCAGCATCGCGTGAAACAAGGCCACGTCGGTGCCGGGCAGAATGGCCAGATGCAGCTCGGCCGCCTCGGCGGTCGCGGTGCGCCGCGGGTCGACGACAATCATTCGCTGGCCGGGCCGTGCGGCACGCGCGGCCTCGATCCGGCGCATCACGATGGGGTGCGCGAAGGCAGTGTTGGATCCAGCCACGAACAGCAGGTCGGCGTGGTCGATGTCTTCATAGCAGGCGGGTACGGAATCGGCACCCAAGGTAGCCTTGTAGCCCGCCACCGTCGAGCTCATGCACAGGCGGGAATTGGTGTCCAGGTTGTTGGTGCCGACCGCAACCCGCGCCAGCTTGTTGAGCACGTAATAGTCTTCGGTGAGCAGTTGCCCGGAACCGTAGAAAGCCACCGCGTCGGGACCATGCTCGCGCACGATGTCCGCGAACCGGCCGGTGGCCAGGGCCATCGCCTGTTCCCAGGCGACCGGCTCGCGCGGCGCATCGCGCGTCCGGCGCGCCATCGGCGTGAGCAGACGCCCGCCGCCGCGCGCCGACTGGTGCAAGGTGCTGCCCTTGGCGCAGAGCCGACCGAAATTCGCCGGATGCGCCGGGTCGCCGCGCACCGCCAGTACCGAGCGGCCATCGGTGGTCGCGATGACGCCGCAACCGACTCCGCAGTACGGACAAGTGGTGCGAACTTCATGCGACAGGGGCGCATCGGCGAGGGCATTCATGTCGGCGCCACTGCAATCGGGATGAACTGACGGGTGTCGACACGGGCACGATCGAACTCGCGCCAGGGGTCAGGCTCGCCTTCGAGCGAAAACTGCAGGCGCTCCCACAACGCCACCCGTCCGGCAGCGTCCTCGAGCACCCGCTGCTTCACATGGTCGAGCCCGACCCGCGACACGTAGTGAACAGTGCGCTCCAGGTACCAGCCCTCTTCCCGATACAACTGCAGGAACGCGCCCGAATACTCGAGCACTTCGGCAGCGGTCTTGAGCTTGACCAGGAACTGCGCCACCTCGGTCTTGATGCCGCCGTTGCCGGCAACATAGATCTCCCAGCCGGAGTCGACACCGATCACACCGACGTCCTTGATGCCGGACTCCGCACAATTGCGCGGGCAACCGGACACCGCCAGCTTCACCTTGTGCGGCGCATACATGCGCCACAGGGCACGCTCGAGGTCTTTGCCCATCTGGGTGGAGTCCTGCGTGCCGAATCGGCACCATTCGGAACCCACGCAGGTCTTCACCGTGCGCAGGGCCTTCGCGTAGGCGTGACCCGACGGCATGTCGAGGTCGTTCCAGACTGCCTGCAGGTCTTCCTTGCGAACGCCGAGCAGATCAATGCGCTGGCCACCGGTGACCTTGACAGTGGGCACCTTGAACTTATCGACCACGTCGGCGATGCGGCGCAGTTCTGCCGCGGTGGTCTCGCCGCCCCACATCCGTGGAATCACCGAGTATCTGCCGTCCTTCTGGATGTTGGCGTGCGAACGTTCGTTGATGTAGCGCGACTGCGGGTCGTCGATCGCTTCGTGCGGCCAGGTGCTGAGCAGATAGTAGTTGGTGGCGGGCCGGCAGGTGGCGCAGCCATTGGGCGTTCGCCAGTTCAGGTACTCGAACACCGCCGGTATGCTCAGCAGGTGCTGGTCGCGAATGGCCTGGCGCAGCGCCTCATGGGTGTGCTCCGTACAGGCACAGATCGACTTGGTCTTCTTGATCTCGATGCTGTAGGCGCCGCCCAGGGTGCTGGCCAGCAGCTGCTCGACCAGCCCGGTGCACGAGCCGCAGGAACTCGAGGCCTTGGTGTGCCGGCGGACCTCGTCCAGGGTGAACAACCCCTTGGACTTGATCGCGCTCACGATGGCGCCCTTGCACACACCATTGCAGCCGCAGACCTCGGCCGAGTCGGCCATCGCCGCAGCCTTGTTCTGGCCCTGATGACCCGTGTCGCCCAGGCTGGATTCGCCGAACATCAGGTGATCGCGGATCTCGGCAATGCCACGGCCTTCGCGCAGCAGCTTGAAGTACCAGGCCCCGTCCACGGTGTCGCCGTACAGAACGCTGCCGATCAGCTTGTTGTCCTTGATGAACAGGCGCTTGTAGATTCCTCCTGCCGGGTCATTCAGGGTGATTTCTTCGGTGCCCTCACCGCCGCTGAAGTCGCCGGCCGAGAACAAATCGACGCCGGTCACCTTGAGCTTGGTGGCGGTGACAGAGCCCGCGTAACGGCCGATGCCGAAGGCCGCAAGATGATTCGCACACACTTTGGCCATCTCGAACAGCGGCGCCACCAGACCATAGGCCACACCTCTGTGACTCACGCATTCACCGACCGCATAAACACGCGGATCGAAGGTCTGCATGGTGTCGTTGACCACGATGCCGCGGTTGCAGTGCAGGCCGCACTGCTCGGCCAGCGCGGTATTCGGGCGGATGCCCACCGCCATCACCACCAGCTGCGCCGCCAGCGCCTCGCCCTCTTTGAGCACAACCGCGCTCACCCGGCCATCTTCGCCTGCGATCAGTTCGCGGGTCTGCGCACCCAGTCGAAAGCCGATGCCACGCGATTCGAGCTCGGCCTGCAGCAGCTTGCCGGCTGCACGATCGAGCTGACGCTCCATCAGCCAGTCCATCAGGTGCACGACGGTGACGTCCATGCCGCGCAGCCGCAGACCGTTGGCGGCCTCGAGGCCGAGCAGGCCACCACCGATCACCACCGCCTGCTTGAAGCGGGCGGCCGATTCGATCATTGCTTCGGTGTCGGCGATGTCGCGATAGGCGATCACACCCGGCAGGTCTTTGCCTGGCACCGGCAGCATGAAAGGATTCGAACCGGTGGCCAGCAGCAGGCGGTCGTAGCCGGCCACCGTGCCGTCGCTGGCGTGAACTTCGCGGCGCATCCGGTCGATGCGCACTACCTGCCGCCCCGCGTGCAGCGTGATGCCGTGGTCGCTGTACCAGTCCCAGTCGTTGAGAACGATGTCGTCGAACTTCTGCTCACCAGCCAGAACGGGCGACAGCAGAATCCGGTTGTAGTTGGGCTGGGGTTCGGCGCCGAACACAGTGATGTCGTAACGCTCGGGCGCAAGCTTGATCAGCTCTTCCAGCGTGCGCACGCCGGCCATGCCGTTGCCGATCACCACCAGCCGCTGGCGCGACAGATCGGCGGCGCGCGGCATTTTCTCGATGACGGGATTCGCGCTCATGCTGCCTTGCGCTCCTTGCGGTACAGGAACTCGAGGATGGCGCGGCGCAGATGATGGTAGTCGGGGTCTTCGGCCAGCTGCACCCGATCACGCGGTCTGGGCAGATTGATCGAAAGTATCTCGCCGATCGTCGCTGCCGGTCCGTTGGTCATCATCACGATGCGATCCGACAGCAGCACCGCCTCGTCGACATCATGGGTCACCATCACCACCGTGCTGCCGGTCTGCGCAATGATGCGCAGCAGTTCGTCCTGCAGGTGCGCGCGGGTCAGCGCGTCGAGCGCGCCGAAGGGCTCGTCCATCAGCAGAACCTTTGGTTCCATGGCCAGCGCACGGGCGATGCCAACCCGCTGCTTCATGCCGCCGGAGATCTCGTGCGGACGTTTATCCGCCGCCTGCGCAAGGCCCACCATCTCGAGCGCGGCGAGCGCCCGTGCCTTCAGCTGCGACCGCGATTCCTCCCGTCCGAACACCCGCTCCACCGCCAGGTGGACGTTGTCCAGGCAGCTCATCCACGGCAGCAGCGAATGGTTCTGAAACACCACGCCACGGTCCGGCCCGGGCCCCTTGATTTCACGGTTGCCCAGCAGCAGGTGGCCGGCGGTGGGATCGAGCAGCCCGGCGATCAGGTTGAGCAGCGTCGACTTGCCGCAGCCGGAGTGTCCGATGAGGCTGACGAACTCGCCCTTGGCGACCGTCAGGTGGATGTCGCGCAGCGCGATGAAGTTGCCCTTCCTGGTCTCGAACACCATGCCGGCGTCGTCGACCACCAGATAATTGCTTTCGAAGCGGGCGCGCGCCGCACCATCGAGCGGGGTTGCTTTCAATTCGCCGATCATTGCCATGCCAAACACCTCACTCGTAGGAGAAACGACGGGCCAGCCACATCAGGGCCAGTTCGAGCAGCAGACCAACCACCCCGATCACGCCGATCGCAATCAGGATGTTTTCAACCTTCAGGTTGTTCCACTCGTCCCAGACCCAGAAGCCGATGCCCACACCACCGGTGAGCATCTCGGCGGCCACGATCACCAGCCAGGCGACGCCGATCGACAGCCGCACCCCGGTCATCAGGTAGGGCAGCACCGACGGGAACAAAATCTTGGTGAAGATCTTCCAT
>JAYVOV010000355.1:0-5957 GCA_043757735.1 Burkholderiaceae bacterium | reverse complement strand
CTACAGGTGGGGCCACTACAGGCGGCGCAACAACCACCGCAACCGGCGGTACGCCGCCACTGATGCTCGATTCACTGCTTGAACTGCTGCCGCCGCCGCCGCCGCAGCCCGCCAGCGACACAAGCATTGCCCCAGCGACAGCACGGCGCGCCCAGAACGCAAGAGGTTTTGATTTCATGGTGTCGGCCCGCTGTGTGAATAAATCCATCGCCATCCTGATCAACCGTGCCTGGTCAACCGTGCCGAATCAACCGTGCCGAATCAACCGTACCACCAGCGCCAGCCCAGCCACACCAACGCGCCCCACAGGCACAGGATGACCATCGCGCCAATCCATGATCGAGGCCGGTCCTGAAACGCCGCCGCCTGCTCGCGTCCGTGTGCCAGCACATCGGGCGGCACGAAGCGCAGCAGGAGCCACAGCAGCACCGGCAGCAGCAGCACCTCGTCCAAGTAGCCCAGCACCGGGATGAAGTCTGGTATCAGGTCGATCGGGCTCAGTGCATAAGCGACCACCAATCCCAGCGCCACCCGCAAAATGAATGGCGTGCGGGGGTCGCGCGCGATGAACCACAGGGCGATCACATCGCGCTTGAGTGCTTTGGCCCAGGCTTGAATCTTCGACCAGATGCAAGCGATGCCCATCGCTGCTCTTGTCCGGACGCGGGCTCAGCGCGCCGGCTTTTGCGCGGACTTCGGCCGAAACGCCTTGCACACCGTGTCATCGGTCTCGAGGTAGGGCGCACCGATGAGGTCCAGGCAATACGGCACGGCCGCGAAGATGCCGTGCACCGACTGTTTGCCGGCGGCGTCTTTCAAGCCTTCGAGCGTCTCGCGAATTGATTTTGGCTGACCCGGCAGATTGATCACGAGCGCCGCACCGCGAATGATCGCCACCTGCCGAGACAAGAGGGCGGTGGGCACGAAGTTAAGGCTGATCTGGCGCATCTGCTCGCCGAACCCCGGCATCTCTTTGTGCCCGATCGCGAGCGTCGCCTCAGGGGTGACATCGCGCAGTGCCGGACCCGTGCCGCCGGTGGTCAAAACCAGCGAGCAGCCGGCGCGATCGACCAGTTCGATCAAGGTGCTTTCGATCAGCGGGCGCTCGTCGGGGATGAGTCGCACGACCGCCTCAAAGGGCGTGCGCAGCGCGCGGCCCAGCCATTCGGTGAGCGCCGGAATGCCCTGGTCCTGATACACGCCGCTCGAGGCGCGATCGCTGATCGACACCAGGCCGATCTTCACGGGTCTGGGGGTGCTCATGCGCGGCGCCCGCCAGCGTGGCCGCCAGCGTTGTTCCCGCTGTCGCCGTCGCTGTCGCGGTTATCGGCGTCCCCCGCCTGAGCACGCCCCGCCGCCTCGCTCGCAGATTCTCCAGCGGCTTCGCCAAGCACCTTGCGCAATTCGCGGTACAGCTCGCGGTAGCGGCGCCCGGGCTGCGTGGCGGTGAGTTCGCCGCGCGCTGCTTCGATCAGACCGCGCCATTGCGGCGTGTCGATGGCGGGGTGCTGCCGGGCGAACAAGCCGTGCGCGGCGGGTTCGTTGAGCAGGCGCTCGCGCCAGTGCTCGGCGGCATGCATCAGGGCGACGTCTTCGCGGTGCTTGCTGCCATCCTTGTCGAGAAAGTCTCGGATGGGGTCGGGGTCGATGTTGCGCATCAGCTTGCCGACCAGCTGGATCTGGCGCCGGCGGCCCTCGCGCGAGGTGATGCGCTGGGCCATGGTGATGGCTTCCATCAGCGGCTCGGGCAAGGCCATCAGGCGCAGTTTGGACGGCTGCAGGGCGACAAGAGTCTCGCCGAGGTCTTGCAGCGCGTGGCTGTCACGCTTGCGCTGCGATTTGCTCGGCCCGGAATAAACGATCACCTCACGGACGGGCTCATTGACGATGCGCGGTCCGGGGCGTGGAGTGGTCAGGCGTTTCACTCTTGTATGATAACCGGCTGACCTTCAAGAGCCTGCTCATGTTCGAATACGAGACCGAAAGACTGCACGACCTGGCCGCCCAGAGCCTGGCGATGGCCCGCAAGCTCGGGGCTACCGATGCCGCGGTGGATATCTCTGAATCGAGCGGCCTGTCGGTGAACATCCGCAAAGGCAGCGTCGAGACGATCGAGCAAACCCGCGACAAGGGCATGGGCATCACGGTCTACGTGGGCAAGCGCCGCGGTCATGCCAGCTCCAGCGATTTCAGCGAGCTGGCGATGTCGCAGACGGTGGCCGCTGCCTTCGAAATCGCGCGCTACACCGGCGAAGACGACTGCGCCGGCCTGCCGGACGAAGACACGCTGGCTCGCGAGCTGCCCGAGCTCGATCTTTTCCATCCCTGGGATCTCTCCGTCGACGCCGCCGTCGACATGGCCTGCCGCATGGAGGGTGCTGCGTTCGCCGCCAGCCCCTTGATCCGCAACTCCGAGGGGGCCTCGGTCAGCGTCAGCCACGGTCATTTTGTCGCCGCCAACTCGCTCGGGTTTGCCGGCGGGTATCCCTACAGCCGTCACTCCATCGGCTGCTCGCCCATCGCCCAGCGCGGCGATGCCATGCAGCGCGACGACTGGTACAGCTCCTCGCTGATGGCGGCCCGGCTGGCCGCCCCCGAGAAGGTTGGCCGTTACGCCGCCGAGCGCGCGCTGTCGCGCCTGGGCGCCAAACAGGCCAAGACCTGCAAAGTGCCGGTGCTCTTCGAGGCGCCGCTGGCCTGCGGCCTGCTGGGCAGCCTGGTGCAGGCCACCAGCGGTGGCGCCTTGTATCGGCGCTCCAGCTTTCTGCTCGACTCGCTGGGTAAAGACGTGATCGCCGCGCACCTCGATATCACCGAAGACGCCCACGTGCCGGCCGAGATGGGCAGTTCGCCCTTCGACAGCGAAGGCGTTAAAACCGGCCGACGTCAGGTGGTTGTGGCGGGTCGGCTGCACGGCTATTTTCTGTCGACGTATTCGGCACGCAAGCTGGGCATGAAGACCACCGGCAACGCCGGCGGCTCGCACAATCTGGCGCTCACCAGCCGGCTCACCCGGCAGCTCGATGACCTCCCCGCCATGCTCGAGCGGCTTGGCACCGGGCTCTTCGTCACCGACCTGATGGGCCAGGGCGTCAACTACGTCACTGGCGATTATTCGCGTGGCGCCAGCGGCTTCTGGGTCGAGAAGGGCGTCATTGCCTACCCGGTCGAAGAAATCACCATCGCCGGCAACCTGGCCGAGATGCTCAAGGGCATCGTGGCGGTGGGCAGCGATGTGATTCAACGCGGCAGCAAACGCACCGGTTCAATCCTCGTCGATCGCATGTCGGTCGCGGGCGCCTGAGCGGCGCAACGGCGGGCTCAGCGTGAAGATCGTTCGTCCGGGCAGGGCGCGCCGCCCATCATGAGCAAAGCCTTCGTGCGCGAGGATCAAGACGACGATGACGACGATCTCCCGCAGCCAGCAGACGACGCACCCGCGCCCAAGAACTACATCACGCCAGCGGGCCATGCGCGCATCCGCTCGGAGCTGCTGCAGCTCATCGACGTCGATCGGCCGGAGGTGGTGCGCATTGTTTCGTGGGCGGCCTCCAACGGCGACCGTTCGGAGAATGGCGACTACATCTACGGCAAGCGGCGTCTGCGCGAAATCGATCGGCGCATCCGCTTCCTGACCAGGCGGCTCGATGCGGCGGTGGTGGTCGATCCGTCGCTGCAGGAAAACCGCGAACAGGTCTTCTTCGGGGCGAGCGTCACTTACCTGCGTAACGGCAAATCTGAAGAGACGATCACCATCGTCGGCATCGACGAGGTCGAGCCGTCGGCGGGCCGTGTGAGCTGGATTTCACCGGTGGCCAAAGCGCTGATCAAGGCGCGCGAGGGCGATCTCGTGAGCTTGCGCACGCCGGGCGGGGTCGATGAACTGGAGGTGATCGGGGTGACGTACCCGGCGCCGAAAGGCCGGAGCTAGTTCAGGTTCAGCGTTCAGCGTTCAGGTTCAGCGTTCGCGCCAGGCCCTCGCGCTAGACCCGCGATATCCGTTTGGCATCGGGCAGGCGGCGCAGATTGCGCATGACCTGCGCGAGGTGCACCCGGTTCCTGACCTGCACCGCGAAGCGCAGCGTGGCGGTTTTGTCGGACTCGGCATCCATTGCGACGTTGACGATATTGGCCTCAGCCGAGGAGATCTCGGCGGCGACTTTGCCCAGCACGCCGCGGCCGTCGGAAACCAGCACTTCGATGCCGCACAGGTACACGCCGGTTACGTCTTCGGCCCATTGCACGTCGATCCAGCGCTCGGCATCTTTGGTGCGTTGACGCACTGCGGTTTCGCATTCCTGCCGGTGCAGGGCCAGGCCGTGCCCGCCGCGCAGATGCCCGACGATCAGATCGCCCGGCAGCGGATGACAGCAGGCCGAATACTGCACGGCCGAGCCCTCGGTGCCATGTACGAAGATGGGTGCCGGCCGAGGCATGATCAGCGCCGCCGCGGCCGGCTTGTTCGAGAACTGCAGCGCGATGGTGCGGGCCACCACTGGCGCCAGGCTGATGCCCAGGCCGATGTCGGCGTAGAGCTCGTCGAGCGACTGGGCGCCCGCGTCGCGTGCGCCGCGCTCCAGGGTTGCAGCACCCATTGCGGCGGCGTCTATGCGCAGCGCCGCCAGGGATTGTTCGAGCAGGCGCCGGCCGAGGTCGATGGATTCTGAGAGATTCATGGTGCGCAGCAGGTGCCGGATTTCGGCCCGAGCTTTGCCGGTTTTGACGAATGCGAGCCAGGCCGGATTGGGCCGCGAGTTGGCGTCGGTGATCACCTCGACGACGTCGCCGTTCTGCAGTTCGGTGCGCAGCGGCACGACCTGCTGATTGACCCGCGCCGACACCGCCTGATCGCCGATGTCGGTGTGCACGCTGTAGGCGAAATCGATGATGGTGGCACCGCGTGGCAGCGCGCGGATCTGACCCTTGGGTGTGAATACGTAGACCGCGTCGGGGAAGAGATCGACCTTGACGTGCTCGATGAACTCCAGCGAGTCACCGGTCTGGCTCTGGATGTCGAGCAGCGACTGCAGCCACTGGTGGGTGCGCTTTTGCAGGTCTGAGAAGGTTTCTTTCTCGGCCTTGTAGAGCCAATGCGCGGCCACGCCGGCTTCTGCCGTGCGCTGCATTTCGCGCGAGCGGATCTGGAACTCGACCGGCGTGCCGAACGGGCCCACCAGCGTGGTGTGCAGCGACTGATAACCGTTGACCTTGGGGATGGCGACGTAGTCTTTGAAGCGCCCCGGCACCGGCTTGAAGGTGCCGTGCAAGGCGCCCAGCGCGAGGTAACACTGTGCCTTTGTGTCCACCACCACCCTGAACCCGTAGATGTCGAGCACCTGCGAGAACGACAGGCGCTTGTCCTTCATCTTGCGGTAGATGCCGTAGAGGGCTTTCTCGCGGCCATAGACCTCTGCCGGCACGCCGGACTCCGGCAGGCTCTTCTGGACCGCTTCGAGGATGCGGCTGAGCACTTCGCGGCGGTTGCCCCGCGCAGCCAGCATGGCTTTGCGCAGCACCCGGTAGCGGGTGGGATGGCGGTGCCGGAACGACAGGTCGAGCAGCTCCAGGAACAGCTTGCGCAGGCCCAGCCGGTTGGCGATGGGCGCGTAGATGTCGAGCGTTTCTGCCGCGATGCGCCGGCGCTTGACGGGGTCGACCGCCTCCAGGGTGCGCATGTTGTGCAGCCGGTCGGCCAGCTTGATCAGGATGACCCGGACGTCGCGCGCCATGGCCAGCAGCATCTTGCGAAAGCTCTCGGCCTGCTGCTGTTCTTTGCTCTCGAAGTGGATGCGGTCGAGTTTTGACAAGCCATCGACCAGATCGGCGACCTGCGGGCCGAAACGTTCGATGAGCGATTGTTTGGAGGTGTCTGAATCCTCCATGACGTCGTGCAGCAGCGCTGCCATCAGCGATTCTGTGTCGAGCTTCCAGCCGGCGCAGATCTTGGCGACTTCGAT
>JAYVOV010000354.1:0-5960 GCA_043757735.1 Burkholderiaceae bacterium | reverse complement strand
GCGCCCCGTGCATAGGGCAAATCCAGGAAACGCCGAGTGGGAACGACCTTTGCGGCATAGGCGCGTTGTGCGTCGTAGACCTTCTTGAAGAACGGGTTCTTGGCAGACTCCTCGGCTGCGATCTGATCCCAGGCATCAAGGGTTTTGGTAAGGATGTCGTCAGGGGTGCGCTCGACCTTCACCCCATGCTTTTTCTGCATCTCGTCGAGCGCTTCCGCATTGAGCCGGTTGTTGACGTGCTGGGAACGCAGAGCGGCTTCGATCGACGCGCTCTGGACGATCTGCTGCAAGTCGGGTGCGAGGCCCTTCCAGACATCGCCGTTGAAGTACACCTCCAGGATGCCCGCGGGCTCGTGCATCGAGGTCACGTAGTAATGCTTCCAGATCGTATGGAAGCCGACCTTCATGTCTTCGGCAGGTCCGACGAGCTCGCCGCACTCGATGACGCCGCGCTCGCCCGCGGGAATGATTTCACCTGGCGGAATATTGACGGGCGACATGCCCGCCTTGCCGAAAATTTCTGCCGCGAGCCCTGTATGACGGCACTTCAGACCCTTCAGATCGTCCCAGCTCTTGATAGGCTTCTTGAACCAGCCGAGCGGCTGCTGCGGGGCGGCCGTCATCGGGAACGGAACGACATTGCGTTTCATCTGGTCCTGGTACAACTGGCGATAGAGTTCCAGGCCGCCGCCTTCATAAATCCATCCCAAATAATCGGTCAGGTCCATTCCGAACGGACCGCCCGGCGTCGAGCCGAACAGAACGGACGCGCGGTTGCGCCCGGCCCAGAACGCCGATGCGGTGTGCCCTCCATCGAGCACCCTCTTGTGGACGGCGTCCAGCACTTCGAATGCGGGCACGATCGAGCCCGCCGAAAGTACCTCGATTTCGAGCCTGCCACCCGACAGCACCTTCACCCGATCGGCCCAGAACAGGGCGTTCTGGTACATCAGTGTGGTCGGTGGAAGAGCCGACTGGAAGCGAAGCTTCTGCTGGGCCGCTGTCGGACCTGCATTCGTGAACAAGAGCAGCCCTGCGCAGCAGGCCGAGAAAAGTTTCTGAAACTTTGTCATCACACATCTCCGGTTTGGCAAACAAGAAACACTGAACACAACTCTGTTATCACCGGTCATGATCCCCCATCGGATCAGCCTGCGCCCGCTGGCGAACTCGTCACCGCGCCGTGCGACGCATCGCTCACGAGGCGCGCGTATTTCGCCAGCACGCCGTGCGTGTAGCGCGGCGCTGGGGCCTGCCACGCCGCCAGCCGCGCGCGCATCTCGGCTTCCCCGATATCGACGTCGAGTCGTCTGTCTTCGGCGTCGATGATGATGACATCGCCTTCCTGCACCACCGCAATCGGGCCGCCCTCGGCCGCCTCGGGAACGATGTGGCCGATGACGAAGCCGCGCGTGGCGCCCGAAAAGCGGCCGTCGGTGATCAGCGCCACCGTTTCGCCGATCCCCGCGCCCTGCAAGGCGCCGGTGACGAGTTGCATCTCGCGCATTCCGGGTCCGCCCTTCGGTCCTTCGTAGCGCAACACCATGACGTCTCCCGGGCCGATCCGGCCCTCCTTGACGGCGACGAAAGCATCTTCCTCGCGCTCGAACACGCGCGCCGGGCCACGGTGCGCGCTCTTGCTCTGACCCGAGACCTTGATGACGCAGCCGCCGGGCGCGAGGTTGCCGCGCAGGATGGCCAGGCCACCTTCCTTCTTCAGCGCCTGCGCCAGCGGCTTGATGACCGACTGGCCCGCGGGTTCCACGGCCTGCGAGATCGATTCGCCCAGGGTCGCGCCGGTCACGGTCTTTTCGTCCGGGTGCAGCAGGCCGGCTTCGAACAGGCGCTTGCCCACCACCGCCATGCCGCCGGCCTCGTACATTTCGGGTGCGGTGTAGGTGCCCCACGGGCGCAGGTCTGCGACGACCGGCGTGCGGCGCGAAATGCGGTCGAAGTCGTCGAGTGACAGCTCGATGCCGAATTCGCTTGCCGTCGCCAGCAGGTGCAGCACGGCGTTGGTCGAGCCGCCCGTTGCCATCACGCCGGCGATGGCGTTTTCAAAGCTGCGCCGCGTCACCAGCGAGCGCGGCGTGACGCCGCTGCGCACCAGTTGCATCACGAGCTTGCCGCATTCGACGGCGACATCGGCTTTCGGCGCGCGGGTGGCGGGGATGTCGTTCCAGCCCATCGGCGAGATGCCGAGCATCTCGTAGGCGGTGGCCATCGTGTTGGCGGTGAACTGGCCGCCGCAGGCGCCGGCACCGGGGCAGGCGTGGTCCTCGACGTCCTTGAACTCCGTCGCGGAAATCTTGCCGGCGTTGAACGCACCGATCGCCTCGTAGACGTCCTGGATCGTCAGCTTGCGTTCGCCGAACAGGGTCGCCGGGCCTTTGCAGCGGCCCGATTCGATCGAGCCGCTGTAGAGCAAGACGCCGGGGATGTTCAGCCGCCCGAGCACCATCGCCATCGCGGGTATCGTCTTGTCGCAGCCCGAGATGGTGACGATGCCGTCGAACATGTGGCCCCGCGCCACCAGCTCGATCGAATCCGCAATCACCTCGCGGCTGACGAGCGAGGTCTTCATGCCCTCGGTGCCGGTCGTGATGGCATCGTTGATGGCGATGGTGTTGACTTCGATCGGCGTGCCACCGGTGGCGCGGATGCCCGCCATCACCTGCTGCGCCAGCTCGCGATGGTTCCAGTTGCACGGCATCGTCCCGATCCAGCAGTGGGCGACACCAATCTGCGGCCGCGCCAGGTCGGCGTCGGAGAATCCCACTGCCTTCATCATCGACCGCGCCACCGCGCGGTCGGCGCCGTCGAACAGTACCCGGCTGTGTTTTCGTGGATCGTGTTCCATGGCTGCCCTGTTTCAGTGGTTGATCTGATTCAACATGCCGCTGGCGCCTGCGGCGAGAAACGCGACCTCGACGCCGGCGTCGCGCCAGGCGTGCGAATGCGCCGCCGTTCGAAGCCGGGAAAGAGGCTCATCGCCGCGGGCCCTCGGCCCGGACGGCCGCGTGACGATCGACGTCGACGAACTTGCGCTGCCCGAGCAGCGCCATCGCGTTGTCGAGTTCCTCGCGCAGGATATCGATCGTCCGCGTCACGCCCGCCGCGCCACCGCTGGACAGCCCCCAGAGGAATGCGCGGCCGATCATGCAAGCGCTAGCGCCGAGCGCGCGCGCTTTCAGGATGTCGGTGCCGCGGCGGATGCCGCCGTCGAGGATGACCTCGACGCGGTCGCCGACAGCCTCGACGACCGCCGGCAGCGCCGCCACCGACGCCGGCGCCTGATCGAGCTGCCGCCCGCCATGGTTCGAAACGATCACGGCGTCGCAGCCGATGTCGGCCGCCCGGCGCGCGTCGTCCGGATGCAGCACGCCCTTGATCACGACCGGTCCCTTCCACTTCTCGCGTATCCGGGCGATGTCGTCCCAGTCGGCGCTCGGGTCGAACAGCGTTCCGACCAGCTTCGCGATGCTGGTGAAACCCTTGGGTTCGGCGCCCACGAAGTTGCCGAACTTCACCGGCGAGCGCAGCAGGCCGTACAGCCACCGCGGCCGGCTGGCCACATCCAGGATCGTGCTCGGCCGTGGGCGCAGGGGCACCGTGAACGCGTTGCGCACGTCGCGGTCGCGCTTGCCCTGGATCGGCAGATCCACGGTCACGCACAGCACCCGGTAGCCGGAGCGCGCGGCGCGCTCCAGCAAAGCGTGCGTCAGCCCTCGGTCTTTCATGATGTAGAGCTGGAACCAGCGGTCTGCGCCGGGCACGGCGGCGGCCACCTCTTCGATCGAAGCGACCGAATTGGTCGACAAGCAGAACGGGATTCCGGCCGCCATGGCAGCGCTCGCGGCCGACATCTCGCCACCCGGAGAGAACAGCCCCGCGAGCCCCGTCGGCGCAAGGATCAGCGGCAGGCTCGACTCCTTGCCGACGATGCGCGTGGTGAGCGATCGTTCGCTCACGTTGACGCCGACGCGCGGCATCAGGTGCCATTCACCGAAGGCCTGCTGGTTCTCGCGCAGGGTCCGTTCGTCGCCGGCCGCACCGTCGATGAAATCGAAGACGACGCGCGGCAGGCGTCGCCGTGCGAGCTGACGCAAGTCCTCGATCGAAGCCGCTCGAGCCAATGCGCTCATGAGTCAATCCAGCGCAAAATGGCGTAGGTGCATGCGACTCCCCGCGCCGATCAGTAGAGCGCCCGCGGCAGCCACAGCGCGATCGTCGGAAAGAACATCAGCAGCAACAGGAAGATGACCTGGATCACCATGAACTGCATCATCCCGGCGTAGATCGTCTTCAGATCCCACCGCGGCACGACGTTCTTGAGGAAATAGGCCGACATCGCCACCGGTGGGCTCAGGAAGGCGGTCTGCAGGTTGACCGCCACGAGGGCGCCGAACCACAGCATCGTCTCGGCCTTCGACAGGCCGAGATCCAGCGTCTGGACCACCGGCAGGAAGATCGGCACGAACACCAGGATGATCGCCGGCCATTCGAACGGCCAGCCGAGCAGGAAGATGACCGCCATGATGATCATCAGCTTGCCCATGTCCGGCAGTGGAATCATGGCGATCGCGTTCGTGATCAGCGACGCGGCGCCGAGCCGGGCGAAGACCGCGCCGAACACGGTGGAGGCCACGGCGAGAATCAGCACCATGCTGGCGGTGACCACCGTCGCGATCGCCGCCTCCTTCAGCCCCTGGGGCGTGAGCTTGCCGTAGGCCAGCGCCAGCAGCGTCGCCCCGAGCGCGCCGCACGCGGCCGCCTCGGTCGAGGTGGCCAGACCACCGAGGATGGTGCCCAGCGTGACCGTGATCAGCGCAGCGAGCGGCACCACACCGACCACGAATTCGCGCGCCAGCTGGCCCATGTCGGTGATGCGCTCCTCGCGCGGGACCGCCGGGCCGAGTTTGGGGTTGATGAAGCAGCGCACCAGGCAATACAGCATGTAGGCCCCGGCCAGCAGGAAGCCCGGACCCATGCAGGCGGCGTACAGCGCATTGACCGGAACGCCCATCACGGGGCCCATCACCACCAGCATCACGCTGGGCGGAATGAGGATGCCCAGGGTGCCGCCGGCAGCGATCGCTCCGGCCGACAACCTGTCGTCGTAACCGGCCTTGAGGATCATCGGTGCGGCCATGATGCCGAGCACGGCGACCGACGCGCCGACGATTCCGGTGGCCATCGCGAAGATCGTCGCCGTCACCAGTACCGCGATGTAGAGCGAGCCGGGAACGGGGGCGAGCAGGTGACGCACCGCCCCGAACAATCGGCTCATCAGTCCCGCCTTTTCGACCATGAAGCCCATGAAGATGAACAGCGGCACGGCGGGCAGGATGTCGTCCTTCATGGTGCCCCAGATCTGCAGGTAGGCGAGGTTGAAGGTCAGGTCCACCCCGAGCCCCACAGACCCGAACACCAGCGCGATGAACAGCAGCGTGAAGGAGATCGGAAAGCCGACGAAGATGATGCTGATCATCGCCACCAGCATCAGCAATCCGAGCAGTTGATTGGGTGTCATGGTGTCGGGCCCTCAGATGTCGATTTTTTCGTGGTGCACCAGCGCTTTGCCGGTGCGCACCGCATACAAGGCCTTCAGGATTTCTGAGACACCCTGAAGGAACAGCAGCGCGGCGGACAGGGGAACGACACCGCGGAAGGGCCACACGACCGGCTGCCACAGGCCGAGCGTGGAACGCTCGCCAATCGAATAGGCATAGAGAAAGTCGTCGATGGAGATCGCGAACAGCACCCCCATCACGGGCAGGAACAGCAACAGGTACGAGATGGAATCGATCAGACCCTTGGTGCGGTCGGAGAACTTGTCCCAGAAAATGTCGGTGCGCACATGCGCCCCTTCGCGCAGCGTGTAAGCCGCGCCGAGCATGAACAGCGAACCGTAGGTCATCACGGTCATGTCGGCGGCCCAGACGGTGGGTTGGTTCAAC
>JAYVOV010000353.1:0-1643 GCA_043757735.1 Burkholderiaceae bacterium | reverse complement strand
AGTGAATCGAGCGCGGCGGCAATCAGCGTGGCGTGTATCTCCACACCCGGAAAGGCGGTTCGCACCGGCGTGGCCCGAAGGTCGGTGAGCCCGGGCGCGGAAGTCCCGATCAGCACGACGCGGTCCTTGAAGCGCGACCAGTCGACTCGGCCCTCGAGCACATCGGCTGCCGACACATATTGAAAGCGCCGCGCCGCGCCGCTGGGGCCGCTGGGGCCGCTGATGCGACCCGCGTAGGGCACCAGGACGGTCAGCGCGTCCGATAAAGGCAGGTGCAGGCTGCCGCGATCGCCACGCAGGCTCAACTTGTCGGCGCTCAACTGCAGAGTCGAGTTGCCCAGCCAGCCGCGCAGCACCGCGACGGCAAACGACTCGTACAGTCCACCGCGAAATTCCGCCAGCGCGGGCAATGCGCGCACCATGCCGTCGGAATCGATCACCGGGTTGAAAAACCCGCCGCCGGCCGCTGCTGACTGCAGGGACGACAGATTGGCGCCGTAACCGTCCCAGGCGGTGACGCCGGTGCCCAGGCCACGCAGCGCCGCACTGCTCAGCACCGCGGCCGGCAGCGCGCCGCTGGTGCGCCCGCCACGATCCGAGGTGAAGTAGTAGCCAAGCACCACCGGGCGCCCCGCCAGACGCCGGGCGAGCGCTGCGTCTTCGTCGGCTTCGCGCTGGGGCTCGGCAAACACGATGTCGATGCCGACCACGCGGGCGCCGCCGCGCTCGACCAGGGCGCCCGCGAGTTCGCCCATCCGGCTGCGGTCCCAGGGCCAGCGGCCGAGCCGAGCGATGCTTGCTTCGTCGATATCGACGATGACCACACGGTCGTCCGGCATGGCCGACGCCATCCGCAGGCGATTGTCGTAGATCGACAGGTCCAGCGTCTCGATCAGGGGCGGTGCCGCCGGCAGGAGATCGAACACGCAAAGTGCCGCCAGCAGGGTCAGCAAGACCCCCAGCGCACGCCGGCGCACACGACTGAACAGATGGGACGCCCGCATCATTGCGCGGCCTTCAGGCCGGCTGCACCCGCAATCGGATCATCGTTCCCGAGAGTTCGATCAGATCGCCATCGCCAAGCAGACGCGAAGTCAGGCCGATTGACTCCCCATTGACCAGGGGAAACGCCAGCCCTTCGAGATGGGTGATGAAATAGCCGTTCTTGCGACGCGACACAACGGCGACCTGGCCTGAGCCATGAACGGACACGATCGGGCGGTCGATCGCGAGCGAGTGGCCTGGCGGGGCGTTGTTCAGGTAGTCGAGGTATGCCGCACCGAGCGGCTGGTCGCTGTCCGGCTCGGTGGCGCGGCGCTCGACCATGTAGCGCAATCGGTAGACGCCAATCTCGATCAGATCGCCGTGTTTGAGCAGGTGTTCAGTGATCGTCCGGCCGTTGACCAGCGTACCGTTTCGGCTGCGCAGATCACGGACTACGAAATCAACGCCGCGGCCCTGAATCAGGGCGTGTTCGCCGCTCACAGTCAGGTCATCGAGCGCGATGTCGTTGTACGGACGGCGACCGACCGAGATCGAATCCTTGACGATCGGGATGCTGCGCAGGAGCAGATCGCCAGCGCTCAGCAGCAGTTTGGCGGCAACCGTTTTCTCGTGATGCTGCATGGTCAGATCACGAAGAC
>JAYVOV010000352.1:0-1645 GCA_043757735.1 Burkholderiaceae bacterium | reverse complement strand
GCGCCTACGGCGCGCATGGCGAGCAGGCTCGCGCGCAGGCAGCCGGGGCGGTCATCAATGACCAGGATGCGCGGTTGTGCAGCCGGTCTGACGGGCGCCATGGCTGCGTCGCTCATCTGGACCGCACGCACCAGCACACTGACCCGGAACAGACTTCCGCTGCCGGGTACGCTGCGCAATTCGATCTGACCGCCCATCAGTTCGATGAGTCGGCGGCTGATCGCCAGCCCCAGTCCCGCGCCGTCGTGCGGCCGTGTATTGCTGGCGTCGACTTGGGTAAACGGCTCGAATACACTGGCCTGGCGCGCCGACGCGATCCCGATGCCGGTATCGCGTACCGTGAATGAAAGTTCGATATCGCCGCCGAGTCTCGAGCCCACGCGGCATGCGACCTCGATCTCACCGCGCTCGGTGAATTTGATGGCGTTGCCGACAAGGTTGTCGAGCACCATGCCGATTCGGCTGGGATCGCCGATCACCCGCGCGTCCACCTCTGGCGCCACGGTGAATGACAGAGCCAGACCTTTTGCGTGGGCCTTCCGGGCCATCGCCTTGACGCGTTCGCAGACCAGTTCGGCGGGGAAGAAATGGGCTGCATCGAGCGTGACGCGCCCGGCCTCGAGGGCGGCGACTTCAAGCAGATCGTTGATGATGATCATCAAAGAATCGGCGCTGGTGCGAACAGTCTGAAGGTATTCGAGCTGTTCGCTGTCCAGTTGCGTGCTCATCGCGAGTTCGGCCATTCCGACGATCCCGTTGAGCGGGGTCCGCAGTTCGCGGCTCATGTTTGCGATGAATGCGCTCTTGGCCTGGTGCGCCGCCTCGGCGCTGTCGCGGGCCTGGCGCGCCGCCTCGAGCATGTCGCGTATTGCGCGCAACGGCGCCACGCCGATCATCAGCGTGAAAAGAATCGCCAGCAGGCTGGCGGCCGAACCCATCAGGACAGTGTCGGCCAGCAGATGTCGCGTGTCCTCCTGCAAGGCCGAGGTCTGCCGGCTCACCCGGATCCAGTCCGGAGCGCCGACGCTGTTGATCGGCTCCCAGGCAATCAGGCGCTGCGGAATGCTCGGCCATTGCGCGTCGCTGCGCCCATCATCGATCACGCTGCGCCCGCCCCAAGGAAGCGGTTCGACGTGCACCGAGGTATCCAGGACGGCCGGGGACGCGCCCCGGCGGACCGCGCCCAGCAACGCTCGACCCTGTTCATCGATCAGGTCGATTCGTTCGACGCCCTCGTGGTCGGCCAGCCCCAGCAGGATCGCTTCGAGTCTGCGGCGTTCGCCCGAATCGCGCAGTGGCGCGGCCAGTACGCCGGCGCTGCGTGCGAGGGCTGCTATCTCCTGCCGGGAGGTCTGGATTGCCATTGCCGTGTGGTCGTTCACCATATAGAGCCCGAAAGTACCGATGGCGAGCAGCAGGACCGTCAGGGTTGCCGCCAGAGCCAGCCCCAGCGATTCGAACCCTGCCGACGGTGTTTTCGTCGATCCGGCGATGGGCAGGCGTGGCATTGGCTGGCTGGGGGGCATCTGCACTGACGGGAGGCGAGGTCGCGCGGATTATCTCTGTCGCGCGGCAATGGCTGCGTGGCATTCCGTCACTTGGCGGTCTTCATCGACGAACGGTCGCGGCGCGGCGGTTTGTGCCC
>JAYVOV010000351.1:0-5991 GCA_043757735.1 Burkholderiaceae bacterium | reverse complement strand
GGTACGCGCGACCACGCGGGTAGCCGCCATTCAGAGCGATATCGGGATCCTGCGTGCCATACAGATGGTTGTGGTGCAGGCGGTGGGTGACCCGATAGGTGCACATCGAGATACCGCCCAGCGTGCCGGCCAGACGCCCCACCCAGTCATTGGCCCGGCGCGACGAGAACATCCGGTAGTGGGCCGATTCGTGCGAAAGCACGAAGAGCGCATGCTGCTGGGTGCCGAGAAGCAGAGCGCAGAGCGCGACCACCAGCCAATTGCCCGCCAGCCAGGCCTGCCAGCCCGCAGTGCCCAGCAGGCCGATCAGGCCAAAAGTGAGCAGTGGCGCGAGCACGCCGCGCCAGTTGTCCAGGCGCGTGAATGGCGCGAGTTGCGTGCCATTGAGCAGGCGCCGCACGTGGCGCCCATCGACCCGAAACTCCTCGCCATTGCGCATGGCCGGATTCACGTCAGCTTGACCAGTTGTTTGCCGAAATTGCGCCCCTTGAGCAGGCCCATGAAAGCCTCCGGTGCACTGGCAAGGCCTTGCGCAAGCGTCTCGCGATACTGCAGCTTGCCGCTGGTCACCGCCGCGGCAAGCTCCTTGAGGGCTTGCGGCCAGAACTGCGGATGCTCGGAGACGATGAAACCCTGCATCTTCAGGCGGCTGATCAGAATTGCGCGGATGTTGTTCACTGGAATCGACTGGCCATCGTAGCTGGCAATCAGCCCGCATACCGCTATCCGCCCGAACGGGTTCATCCGCGCCAGCACCAGATCAAGCACCTCGCCCCCGGTGTTCTCGAAATAGCCGTCGATGCCATTTGGCGTGGCCGCCTTCAGGTCTTCGCTCAGGTGGCCCGCCTTGTAGTCGATGCAGGCATCGAACCCGTACTCCTGCACGACTGCCTTGCACTTCTCGGCGCCGCCAGCCACGCCGACCACCCGGCAGCCGTGGGCCTTGGCAAGCTGACCGACCACCGACCCCACCGCCCCGCTGGCCGCCGACACCACCACGGTTTCTCCGGCTTTGGGCGCAATGATCTGGTTCAGGCCGTACCAGGCGGTCACGCCGGGCATGCCGACGCAACCCAGATAGGCTGACAGCGGCACCTGCGTGGTATCGACCTTTGTCAGCCCCGTACCATTCGATAGGGCAAACAGCTGCCAGCCCAGGCGTCCGGTCACTTTGTCGCCCGGCTTGAATCCGGGATTGCGCGACTCGATCACTTCGCCGGCCGTGCCGCCCTCCATCACCTTGTCCAGCGGCTGCGGTGGCGCGTACGATTTGGCATCGTCCATCCGGCCGCGCATGTAAGGGTCCAGCGACAGGAAGTGGTTCTTGACCAAAACTTCACCCTCGGCCAGGGCCGGCAGCGTTGCTTCTTCAAAGCGGAAATTCTGCGCAGTCACCTGACCGTGCGGACGGCTGGCCAGGACGATCAATTGATTCTTGGTGCTCATGGTTTTCTTTCGTGTCGGGATGGTGTCGTAGGGCGGGTCAGCGGCTGCGCTACTCGGCAGTCGATGGGAATCAGGCGTCGTTGCCGGTCACCTGGGCTCTCAGATTCACAAACTTGAAGGTGCCCGAAGCGCGAGCAACGATGCGCCGGCTCGCGTCGTGGATCTCGCCTTCGCAGAAGGCGATGCTCGCGGTGCGCTGCAGACAGGTGCCGCGGGCAACCAGGGTCGGCCCCACGCCGCCCCACGCCGCCATACGCCGCCATACGCCGCCATACGCGATCATGCGCGATCATGCGCGAGTTGCAGTGCTCGGGCTTGAGATCGAGTGTGGCTTCGCTGCAGTCCTCAAGATCGACAAGCCGCGCCCCCAGGTGACTGAGGAAGGGCGGCATCAGGAGAGGTGGGTGGCGCGGCGCTTGGGACATGGTTCGGTGATCGGGCAGGATTCAACTCCGACGGGCTCCTAGATGGCGGTCATGCCGCCATCGATCGCGAGGATCTGACCGGTGATGTGCTGACCGGCGTTCGAGCAGAACAACGCGGCCGCGCCCTTCAGGTCTTCCGGCCCGCCCAGGCGATGCAGCGGCGTGGCCGCGACCATTGCGTCGCCGATGGTTGCCAGCGCAACCTGCGACAAGCGGGACGGGAAAAACCCGGGAGCGATCGCGTTGACGGTGATGCCGTGTTCGCCCCACTCCCCGGCCAGGGCCCGGGTGAAATTCACCAGGCCGCCCTTGGTGGTGTTGTAGGCCAGGGTTTCGTGGCCGATGGGGTTGCCGCGCAAACCGGCGATGGAAGCGATGTTGAGGATCCGCCCGTAGCGCCGGGGAATCATCGACTCGCGCCCGATCGCCTGGGTGAGCAGGAACACCCCGGTGAGGTTCAGGTTGACCAGTTTCAGCCAGCCCTCCAGGGGATGAGTCTCGGCCGGGGCGGCCCAGGCAGCCCCGGCGTTGTTGACCAGGATATCGACATGGCCCATTCGCGCCAGAGCCGCCTTGGCAAAGTCGACCACCGACTCCGCCTTAGACAGGTCGGCCGACATCACTTCGGCCTTGATGCCGGCGGCGGCCAGATGGGCTCGGGCCTGTTCGAGTTCGTCGGGCTTGCGGGCTACGACGAGCAGTTCAGCGCCGAGTTCGCCCAGCGCTTCGGCCATCTGCAGGCCGAGACCGCGCGAGCCGCCGGTCACGATGGCCTTGCGGCCGCTCAGATCCATCAGCGATTTGAGTGACATGAATCAGATCACCTCGAACAGACCGGCAGCGCCCATGCCGCCGCCGATGCACATCGTCACCACCGCCAGCTTGGCGCCGCGGCGTTTGCCTTCGATGAGCGCGTGGCCGGTCAGTCGCTGGCCGCTGACGCCGTAAGGATGGCCGACCGCAATTGCGCCGCCATTGACGTTGAGCCGATCGTTGGGAATGCCGAGCCGGTCGCGGCTGTAGATCACCTGAACCGCGAAGGCCTCATTGAGTTCCCACAGATCGATGTCATCGATTTTCTTGCCGGCGCGTGCCAGCAGTTTCGGGATCGCAAAGACCGGTCCGATGCCCATTTCGTCAGGCTCGCAGCCTGCAACGGCAAAACCACGAAAGATGCCCAGCGGCTTCAAGCCGCGCCTGGCGGCCAGGCTCGCTTCCATGACGACCACCGCGCCCGCGCCGTCGGAATACTGGCTGGCGTTGCCGGCGGTAATCACGCCGCCGGGCATTGCCGGCCTGATCTGAGAGACTGCCTCCAGCGTAGTGCCTTCGCGCCGTCCTTCGTCATCGGACAGCGTCACTTCTTTGGTCATCATTGCGCCAGTGTTCTTGTCGACAGTCGCCATGGTGACGGTGATCGGCACGATCTCGTCCTTGAACCGGCCGGCAGCGGCCGCCGCACAAGCACGCTGCTGGCTCTGCACACCGTATTCGTCCTGCCGTTCACGCGAGATGTTGTAGCGCTTGGCCACCCTCTCAGCGGTCTGCAGCATTGGCCAGTAGACCTCGGGCTTTTTCGCCAGCAACGCGGGGTCGACCAGCATGTGCTTGTTGGCTTCGTTCTGCACGCACGAGATCGACTCGACTCCGCCCGCCACAAAAATATCGGCCTCGCCGGCGATGATCCGCTGCGCGGCCATCGCGATGGTCTGCAGTCCCGAGGAGCAGAACCGGTTGATGGTGACGCCTGACGTGGTGACCGGGCAGCCGGCCAGCAGCGCGATCTGGCGAGCGATGTTCGAGCCGGTGGCGCCTTCGGGTGTGGCACAGCCCATCAGCACGTCTTCGACCTCGGCCGGGTCGATGCCTGCGCGCTCGATCGCGGCACGGACCGCATGAGCGCCCATGGTCGCACCGTGGGTCATGTTCAGCGAACCCCGCCAGGACTTGGCCAGGCCGGTGCGGGCGGTCGAAACGATTACAGCTTCACGCATGTTGTGGTCCTTCTTATCTGGGTTGACGGGTGGCGCAAAGCCGCCCTGCCGATCAGTCGGTGAATCCCTTGCCTTCAATCGCGAGGCGCGCCAGCAGCGGCGCCGGGGTCCAGAAGGCGGTGTCGCCGTGGCCCAGAGCAGCGAAGCCCTTCATGCGGTTGACCACGTTGTATAAGCCGCAGATATCGGCGTGCAGCATAGGCCCGCCACGGTGCACCGGAAAACCATAACCAGTCAGGTAGATCATGTCGATATCGGAGGCCCGCAGGGCGATGCCTTCTTCCAGAATCTTGGCGCCTTCGTTCACCAGCGCGAACAGCAGCCGATCCACGATCTCGTTGTCGCTGATCTTGCGCGCGGTCAGGCCCAGCGAGGCGCGGTGATCGACGATCAGGTGGTCGATGATCGGGTCGGGGATCGCATCGCGCCTGCCCGGCTCATAGCGGTAGAAACCGGCGCCGGTCTTCTGGCCGAAACGGCCGAGCTCACAGACCTTGTCGGAGATTTTCGGATAGAGCATATCTGGACTCTCCAGATAGCGACGCTTGCGGATGTACCAGCCCACGTCATTGCCGGCAAGGTCGGCCATCCGGAACGGGCCCATCGCGAAGCCCCATTTTTCGATGGCGCGATCGACCTGCTGCGGCGACGCGCCCTCCTCCACCAGGTAGCCGGCCTGGCGGCTGTATTGCTCGATCATGCGGTTGCCGATGAAACCATCGCACACGCCCGACACAACACCCAGCTTGCGGATCTTCCTGGACAGCTGAAGCGTGGTGGCGAGCACATCCTTACCAGTTTTTTCGCCGCGCACGATCTCGAGCAGCCGCATCACGTTGGCCGGGCTGAAGAAGTGTGTGCCGATAACGTCTTGCGGCCGACTGGTGAAGGCCGCGATCTTGTTCACGTCCAGTGTCGAGGTGTTGCTGGCCAAAATAGCGCCCTGCTTCATTACCCCGTCGAGCTGCTTGAACACGGCTTCCTTGACCGGCATGTCCTCGAACACGGCTTCGACAACGATGTCTGCGTCGCCGATGTCCCTGTACGACAGCGTGGGCTGGATCAGCGCCATTCGGGTCTCGACGTCATCTGGCTTCAAGCGGCCGCGTCTGGCAGAATTCTCGTAGTTCCTGCGGATTACGGCGAGGCCCCGATCGAGGGCCTCCTGCCTGACTTCCAGAATCTTTACCGGAATGCCGGCATTGGCGAAGTTCATCGCGATGCCGCCGCCCATCGTGCCCGCGCCGATGACAGCCGCGCTGTTGATGGGGCGAGTGGGTGTGGTCTCCGGCACGTCCGGAATCTTGCTGGCCGCGCGCTCACCGAAGAACACATGGCGAAGTGCTCTGGATTGCGGTGTTTCCACCAGTTCCATGAAGCATTGCCGCTCGAATTTCATGCCCTGGTCGAATGGCATGCTGACCGACGCAGCCACCGCTTCGACGCACTTCAACGGCGCCGGATAGTTGCGCGCGGCCACGGCAACGGTATTGCGGGCGAACTGCAGGAACGGCTGCGCCAGGGGGTAGTCGATCTTGATGTCGCGCACCTTCGGCAGGCCGAGCTTGTCGGCCACCGCCGTTCGCGCGAAGGCCACCGCTGCGCTGAGCAGATCACTGTCGACGATTTCATTGAACAGCGCTGTGCCCTTGAATTTTTCGGCTGGCACAGCCTGCCCCGAAACGATCATGTTCAGAGCCATCTCGAAGGGAATCACCCTGGGCAGACGCTGTGTACCACCGGCGCCCGGCAGCACGCCGAGCTTGACCTCGGGCAGCGCGATCTGCGCGCCGGGCGAGGCCAGCCTGAAGTGGCAGCCCAGAGCCAGTTCGAGACCGCCGCCCATGGCCACCGAGTGGACCGCCGCGACCACCGGCTTGGGCGAATTCTCGATCAGATCGATCACCGTCATCAGGTTCGGTTCGGCAAACGATTTCGGCGTATTGAACTCGCGAATATCGGCGCCGCCGGAGAAGGCTTTTCCCACCCCGGTCAGCACGATGGACTTGACCGCGGGGTCGGCGATGGCCTGGTGCATGCTCTCGACGATGCTGCGGCGCAGTTCGAGGCCCAGGCCATTGACCGGGGGATTGTTCATGGTGATGACCGCAACATCGCCCTGAACG
>JAYVOV010000350.1:0-22823 GCA_043757735.1 Burkholderiaceae bacterium | reverse complement strand
GCGCCGAAGCCGGTCTGTTCGACTCCATTTTTCTCGCCGATACACTGGCGCTCGGCGACATTTCACACTCGGCCAGCAACTGGCTGGAGCCGATCACCGCACTCGCAGCCCTGGCCGGATCCACCGAACGGATCGGCCTGATCGCGACGGCATCGACCACCTACACCGAGCCTTTCAACCTGGCTCGCCAGTTCGCCTCGCTCGATCACATCAGCGGCGGGCGCGTCGGCTGGAACATCGTCACGTCATGGCTGGCAGCGGCGGCGGGCAACTTCAGCGGCGGGGCCCAGGTGGGCCATGCCGACCGTTATGCTCGGGCCGAGGAGTTCATGCAGGTGGTGACGGCCCTGTGGGACAGCTGGGCCGATGACGCAGTGATAGACCATCGCGCGAGCGGCCGCTACGCCGATATGGCGCGCATCCGCCCAATCAACCATCATGGCGAGTTCTATAACGTTGTCGGTCCGCTCAACTTGCCGCGCGGGCCGCAGGGCCGCCCTGTGCATGTGCAGGCCGGCTCCTCCGAAACTGGCCGCCGATTTGCCGCGCGCCACGCTGAGGCGGTGTTCACCGCCCAGATGGAGAAGTCGACGGCGCAGGCGTTCTACAAGGACCTCAAGACACTCGTGGTGGCCGAAGGCCGGGTGCCGGAACAGGTGCTCATCCTGCCAGGCTTGAGTCCGGTGATCGGCGCCACCGAGGCCGAGGCCAAGCGGCTGGTGCAGGAACTGAACGAACTCACCGACCCCGAGGTAGGACGCATGCGGCTTTCGGGCCGTTTCGGCGGCCACGATTTCTCCCATCTGCCGCTCGACAAACCGCTGACACCTGAAAACTTCCCCGACCCCGGAACAGTAGAGGCCGCGCGCAGCCGCACCGAAGTGATCGTGGGCCTGGTCAGACGCGAGAAGCCGACGCTGCGCCAGCTGCTGGCCTATCTTGCCGGTGCGCGCGGTCACTTTGCGACCGCCGGAACGCCGGCGCAGATTGCCGATCTGATCGAGGACTGGTTCAACGACGGCGCCGCCGACGGTTTCAACCTGATGCCGCCGATTCTGCCGGCGATGCTCGACATCTTCGTCGCCGAAGTCATCCCGCTGCTGCAGCGCCGCGGACTGTTTCGCACAGCCTATGACGGCCAGACCTTGCGCGAGCATTTCGGTCTTGCGCGCCCGGGAAGCGGGCGCTGACGCGAGCCATCCATGCGTCGATCAGACCGCTGGCGGCCTGCGACTTGCTGCGTCCTGCGCCGACAGGGCGTCGATGCCCAGCCCCATGGGGCCGGACGCCTTGGGAGCCAGGATTCGGTCCGAGGCAGGCGTGGCGTTCAGCTGCGATACGAAGAATCGATCCGGTCCACGCGGCGCAGCATCGCGTCGAACATGTCCTGTCCGGCGCCGAACTTTGCATTGAACTGCAGCGAATCCCGGGTGCACTTCATCTGAATCGATTCATCGATCATCAGCGCCGGGCCCATTGACAAGGTGGCCAACTGGATCTCACAGGCGCGCTGCAGCAGCCAGAGAATCGCGAAGCCGCCGGGCAGGGTCTGCGCCCAGACGAGCAGACCATGGTTGCGAAGGATCACCGCCTGCCGGTCGCCGATCGAGGCCAGCAAGCGCGGTCCTTCGTCGCCGTGCACGGTGATGCCCTCGAAGTCGTGATGGGCGAGCTTGCCGTGCAATTGCGCCGAATAGAAATTGCTCATCGACAGCCCGTCGCGCGAGCAGGCAACTGCCATACCGGCGGTGGTGTGCGTATGCATCACGCAGTGGGCACGCTCGATCGCACCATGCAGGGTTGCATGCGGCGTGAACCCGGCCGGATTGATCGGCCACTTCGAGTCGCCGATGATGTTGCCCTGGAGATCGATTTTGACCAGGTTGGAGGCGGTGACTTCAGAGTAGTGCAGCCCGAATGGATTGATCAGGAAGTGGCACTGCGCCCCCGGCACGCGCAGGGAGATATGGTTGTAGATCAACTCCGTCCAACCCATCAGATCGAAGATCCGATAGGTGGCCGCCAATTGCACACGGGCATCCCATTCGGCCTGATCGATGCCGGCGGGCCGCAGATTGCGAACAGGCGTGTTCTGGGTCATGGAAGTCTCCAGTCGCTGGTCAGGCAAACCGCAAGGCAATCGCGCCCAACGGTCCATTGTCGACATAAAAGGTGTCGCGCGCACGGCATTGACCAGGCGCGTGAACGCGCCGGCCAGCACCACCTCACCAGCGGGCAGCAATTCACCTCAGGGCGCGAGTTTGCTGGCCAGCCAGGCCACGCCCTGGCGCCAGCGACGTCACCGGGAACACCGCGTTGATCTGGCCGGTGCCTGAACTTGGAAAATACGGTGTGATGATCTCCACCGGCTGGTCGTAGGTGTCCCAGCCCAGCAGCCCCAGCAGCATCGCGGTGTCGTGCATATGCCCCTCGCCGTGGCAGGTGGCGCTGTAGGTAGGCAGGATACTGATGAAACGCTTCCAGTCACCCTGCTCCCACAGCTTGATCACCGCCTCGTCGACGACCCGATAGAACTCGTCACTGATCTGGTGGATCGATTCTTCGAGGCTGCCGTCGTCGTTGAAACGGTGCGACAGCGATCCGCTGGCGAACACCGCCACCGTGCCGTCGTAGCGATCTTCGATCGCGCGGCGCACCGATCGGCCGAAGCGCGCGCTGCGCATCATGTCGTGCCAGTTGCACCACCCCGCGATCGAGATCACCTTGAAGTGATTGGCCGGATCCATGTGCATGTAGCGCATGGGCACTAGCGTGCCGTACTCGAGTTCGAGCGAGGTGTCAGCATGCGCGCGGGTGAAGACGCCATCTTCAGTGGCAACCTCGGCGATCAGGCGGCCCAGTTCCGGATTGCCCTCGTACTCGTAGGGCATGTTGCGGATGAAGTGCGGCAGCTCGCTGCTGGTGTAGACGCCCTTGAAGGCGGGGGCACAGTTGATGTGATAACCGGCGTTGACCAGCCAGTGCACATCGAACACCACGACGGTGTCCACGCCCAGTTCACGGCAGCGCCTGCCCAGCTCGAAGTGCCCTTCGATCGCCGCCTTGCGGCAGCCGTGATGCGGCCCCGGGTGCTCGGAGAGGTACATCGAGGGCACGTGGGTGATTTTGGCGGCTAGTGCAAGTTTGCCCATCTTGGGTCTCCTTCGATTTCCGGCAGCGCCGGCTCAGCCCGTGCCCGCGACAGGTATCAACGCCCGGCGACAGCGTCATGAAGCTGGTCAAGTACTCGATCAGCCACGCGACGCTGTAGATCATGTTCGCGGTGTTGCCCTGCTGCGTGACCACACCGTTGCCGCGTGTTCGCAGACCGAGCGCCATCGGGTCGGCAATGTCGTCGCGATCGACCAGCCAGGGACCAAGCACCGTCCCGGTATCGCGATTCTTGGTTCGCAGGTTGGGCCGGTACCCGTTCTCGAGATAGTCGCGAATGGCATAGTCGTTGGCCACGCAATAGCCGGCGACGACATCGAGCGCCCGCCCCTGGCTCACCTGGCGCGCGGTGCGCCCGATCACCACCGCGAGTTCGCACTCGCAATGCATGAAGGTCGCGTCGGCCGGGCGTGAGTCTGGTGCGGGCGTCGCTTCGTGGATCGCCCCGCCATACGCCACGCGTGCGTGCATCATGACCTCACCCCTGTTGGCAAATCTTCGGCCCGCAGCGAAGCTTCAAGTCGGCCCACACCTTCGATCTCGAGCGCCACGCGCTGACCCGCCCTGGTAGTTCAGCAGAACGCCGTAGACGGTACCCACCCGAATACTGTCGTCAGGGTTGTCGGCATACGCCAGCCGAAGACCGCTTAGATCGTGAACAGACACAGGCATCGCACAGGTCTCCTTGGCCGGCCGCTCGGCGGTCGATCACGAGGATTTAAGCCGAAAACACTTAACATATCAATCAAAGCCCAAAGGGCGCGCGACCCTCCGACGCCGCGGCCAGCCGTGGTCGCCGTGGTCGCCGCGGTCGCCGCGACCGGACAGGCCGAACTGTCGCGCCTATTGATCGCCATCTGTCTTGAACACGCCTGGCCCGAGCTGATGGCGGGCCAGCAGCTTGTAGAACTCGGTCCGATTGCGCTGCGCGATCCTCGCGGCTCGGGCGACGTTGCCGCGGGTCGACTTGAGCAGCTGCACCAGGTAGTCGTACTCGAATCTGCGCCGCGCCTCGTCGAACGAGACCGCTTCGCCGATGTCCTCGCGCAGGGCCTGGGCGATTGTCGCGGCCGCGATCACCGGCGTCGTGCTGACCGCGACCGCGTTTTCGATCACGTTGCCGAGCTGCCGCACGTTGCCCGGCCAAGCCGACTTGACCAGCATCTCCATTGCGTCTGGGGACAGATGCGGGACCGGCCGGTTGTTCTGCCCGGCAAGTTGCCGCAGGAAATGTGCCGCCAGAAGAGGGATGTCTTCGCGCCGGTCGCTCAAGGACGGCAGCGTCAGCGTGACGACATTCAGGCGGTAATACAGATCCTCTCGAAACCGGCCCTCGGCGATCGCCTTGACGATGTCACGGTGCGTGGCCGACAGGATTCGAACATCCACCGCGACAGGCTGGGCAGCGCCCACCGGCCGAACCGAGCGTTCCTGCAAGGCACGCAGGAGCTTGGACTGCAGGCCGAACGGCATGTCGCCGATCTCGTCCAGAAACAGAGTGCCGCGATCGGCCGCCTGGAAAAGCCCTTTGTTGGCCTGAACCGCGCCGGAAAATGCGCCGCGCACATGCCCGAACAGCTCGGTCTCAAGAAGCTGCTCGGGTATCGCGGCACAGTTGATCGCCACGAAAGGACCGTCGCGTCGCGGGCTGGCCATGTGAATCGCCTTGGCCAGCATCTCCTTGCCGGTGCCGCTGGCGCCCATGAGTAGAACGCTGGCCAGAGAATCCGCCACACGGCGCGCCCGATCGAGGAGATCTTGCATCGCGGCACTGCGGGTCACGATGCCATGTTGCCAATCGGCGGGAGGCGTCGAACCGGTGGGCGCGAAATCGATGGCCTGGCGGATCAGCTGCAGCAGCGCGGCACTGTCGAAGGGTTTGGTCAGAAAGCCGAACAGGCCATTTTGCATCGCGGCCACCGCGTCCGGGATAGTGCCGTGCGCTGTGAGAATGATGACCGGAAGCGTCGGCGAGATGCGGCGCAGCCGCTCGAACAGCGCGAGCCCGTCCATCCCTCCCATGCGCAGATCGGTCACGACCAGGTCCGGACGCATCGCCGACACACTGGCCAGCGCTTCTTCGCCAGAGGACACTGCGATCACCTGGTAGCCCACCGACTCGATGCGCATCACGATCAGCTGCAGCAGGTCGGCATCGTCGTCGACCAGCAGAACCACCGGGCGCGCCGCCGCCGATTTGAGCACGGCCATATTCATGTAGAAACTCGTTGGCTCATCGGATTGACACTACTTGCGGGGATCGCGGGGATCGCGGCGCAATCGTCGATCGATCTCGAGCAGGGCATCGAGCTTCTGTTTGAGGTCGGCGGCGCGCTTTCGCTCTTCGATGATCACGGACTCATAGCGGCGCACCTCCTCGCGCAGCATCAGTTCAGAGGAACGCTGTTCGTCCTTGAGCTGGCTTTCGTGGCGCCGCTGTTCTTCCCGTTGAACACGCCCACGCTCCGCGGTCATGCGCAGCAAAATCGCCGTGAGCGATCCCATGCAACCGGATTCCGCAGGCGTCGTGTCGGCGCCCTCCAGCAGGCGCTGAACCCTCGCGTCATCGCGCCAGGCAGCCCGCGGCAAAGCCAATGTCAGGAGCAGGCGCAGTCGGTTCGCGTCGCTCGGCTGGGACTGGAATGCCTGCTGAGCCGCCAGGTGCTCGCGGCGCTGGTCGTCGGGAGCCAGAGCCAGCAGCTGGCTCAATTGAGTCAGCGGTTCGCTGACCAGGCAGGCTTGCGTGGCAGGCAGCGGTTGGGTCGCGACTTCTTTGCTCGGCGCAGCCGCGCCCTCTTTGCCTGGCTCAACCACACTGCCCGCCACCGGCGTCGGATCGCCTGCCGGCGGCACTTCGAGCAGCGAACAACCCGTCATCAGCACAACAACCGACAAGCTCAGCGCAGCCCCTCGGACCAGCGTCACCACGATGCGCCACCCGTCCGCCTGGTGCGCAGACAACCCGAATATCGCGCCGCGGCGGATCGGCACCTGTTCAGACCCGCTGCCATTGCAGGGGCAAGCTGACCCGAAAATGCGCTCCCTGTTCAATGTCCAGTACCTCAATCGTTCCCCGATGCGCCATCACGAACTCGCGCGCTATTGCCAGACCCAAACCGTTGCCTTCGATCGATTCCGTTTTCCTGAGCCGCACGAAGGCTTCGAACACCCGCGTTCGTTCTTCGGCACAGATGCCCGGCCCTTCGTCGCGCACTTCGACAAGGACCCGCCCGAGGGCGATCTGGCTTGAAATCCGGACGCAGCCGCCAGCAGGCGAATACTTGATCGCATTCGACACGAGATTGTCGAACACTACCCGGAGTTGTTCGGCACCGCCCTCGACGCTCACCTTTTCCAAGGCTCCCTGCAGGCGGACTCCCCGCTGTTTGGCGCTGAGCTGATGGGCAGCTACGACCTCGCGAAGCAGATCGGAGACGCTGACCTCTGCGGGATGAATCTGCTCGGCGTCATAGGATGCCTGCTGCAATCGCAGAAGATCGTCGATCAGGCTTTGCAGTCGGCGAACGCTGGATGACATGATCTCGGCAACTTTGCGCTGCTGCGGGCTCAATTCACCGGCCACCCCATCGACCAGCAGCTGCGTCCCCTCGCGTACCGCCGCCAGCGGCGTCTTGAGCTCGTGCGAGGCGTTGCGCAGAAACTGATTGCGTTGCGATTCCAGTTCGCGCAGGCGCCTGCGCAGCCATTCGAGGCGGCGCCCAATAAAACGCATGTCACTCGGCCCGTCGAGATGAATCTCCTGATCCAGATTGCCGTGCCCCAGCAAGCGAACGGCGTTCTCGAACTGGCGCAACAGGCTGCGAAAAGTCCGTCGGAAAAAAATCAGGATAACCAGCGACAGAGGCAAGGCGCCCAGCAGCACGATCAACAGACGCCAGACCGTGATCTGGGCATCGTCCTTAAATTGGGTGACCGCATCCTGGAGCAGCGAATCGGTCCTGGTCAGGTTGCGGGCCATCGACTCGCGAATGTCGCTCAGCGCAGCCACCATGCCCTCGCCGCGCGCGGCGTCCTCCGTATCGGCCAGGTAGGCATTGAACGCCCGGTCTTCTTCAGCGACCAGACGAGCGACATCTTCGGCGATCGGGCCGACGACCGGCAGACGACTGTATTCGGCAACGGATTGCTGCCAGTGACCGCGCAGCACGCCATACTCCTTGAGCAGCGATGCCTCGCGCAGCACCTGGTGCTGCCGGAAGGTCCGCTCCATGGCGACCAGCCGATCAGCCAGCTGAAATTCGTGCCGAACCGTGCTGACTGCGGAGTCGATCGTCGCGACACCGTCGCGTTGAAGATGCGTGACCGAATAGGCCGCGTACAGCCCGGCGCCCAGCAACGGCACGAGCACCATGGCGTAGCCGATCAGGATCAACCGCAGCAGTGATTTGGGATATCGCTTCAGCAACCGCATCACTCGAGTTCGCCGACGCCTCTTGCCGGCCCGGACATCCACTGGGATCCGATCGGGTCAGCACCCGATGCGAGACACATTCTTTCAGCTCTCAGTTTGACACGAGCGGCCGGCGCAGCAGCTGGCGGGCCAGCCAGCATCAAGACTGCCCGGGCCCGCAACAGCACAGGCAAAGGGCTCGCGTCCGAGCCCAAATCAGCCGCCTTCGGTCGTACCGTCCGCGTCACCTTTGCTTCTCCTCTCAACTGCCAGCGGCCCGCCCGACAGATCGATCAGGTGCGTCCGGAATTTTGTGCATTTATATAAACCAGATCAACGCACTGGCGTTTGTCGTGAGATTCAGACAGCGCCTTCTCAAGGCGCCCGTCTGGCGCATGGCCGATGCCGCGATCGTGCGCGCAGCGCTGCCGGCGCGGCGCAGTAGAATCGCGCTCCCTCTGAAGAGCCAATGAACTGCCGTACCCATGCGATTCACCATCAGACGATCCGTCATCGACGGCAAAGGCTTGTTCGCCGCTGACGACATTGCCAGCGGCACCATGATTGCGCCCTACAAAGGTCGGCGCCTGTTGAGCGAGCGGACCGAGCGCGCCGAACGCATCGCCGGTTCGCACACCATGAACTTCGCACTGCCCGACGGGCGGACCCTGGATGGGCGCATTCCATTCAACCCGGCGCGATTCCTGAATCATCGCTGCGAACCCAACTGCAGCGCGTACTACGCGCATGGCCACCTGCGCATCTACGCTGAATCAGACATCGCACCTGGCGAAGAACTGACGCTGGACTACCAGTTGTCACGCCCGCAACCCTGGCATCGCGGGCTGTCGCGGCGCTTTCGCTGCCGCTGCAACAGCGCGCACTGCCGAGGCAGCCTGCTCGCCGCCTGACGCCCTGCCCGGTCAAGCCTTCTTGCCGGCCTCGTAACGCGCTTTGGTCGGTGCGTCCGGCGGGTAGAGTCCCGGCAGGGGCACACCTGCGTCGACCTCGCTCATGATCCAGGCCTCGAAGCGCTCCTGCTCCGGCGCGTGGGCCAGAATCTCATCGAGCAGCGCAGCCGGGATCAGCACCGCACCATCGTCGTCGACCACGACGATATCGTCGGGAAACACCGCGACCCCACCACAGGCGATCGGCTGCTGCCAGCCCACGAAAGTCAGAGCGGCCACCGACGGCGGCGCCGCGACACCAGCACACCAGACCGGCAGGCCGGTGCTCAGAACGCCCGCGACATCGCGCACGACGCCATCGGTGACCAGTCCAGCAACACCGCGCTTTCGCATGCGCGCGCAGAGGATGTCACCGAAAATGCCGGCATCGGCGACGCCCATTGCGTCGACCACCGCGATGCAACCGGCCGGCATCGCCTCGATCGCGGCGCGAGTCGATATCGGCGAGGCCCAGGACTCAGGCGTGGCGAGATCTTCACGCGCGGGCACGAAGCGCAGCGTGAAGGCCCGGCCCACCAGGCGGGGCTGACCGGCCTTGAGCGGGCGCGTGCCGCGCAACCAAACGTTGCGCAGACCCTTCTTGAGAAGAACGGTGGTCAAGGTGGCGGTCGAGACTTCTCTCAGGGTGGCGATCGTCTTGGCGTCGAGGGCGGCGGGAACAGGCATCGGGGATCTTTCAGGATTGATCGGAGGAACCGCCAGCGCGCGGCACACGGTGTTCCATCTGTTCGGCGCGAAGAAAATCGAAGTCGCAGCCCTGGTCGGCCTGCGTGACCGTCGATAGGAACAACCGGCGATAACCCCGCCCGGCGCTTCGATCTATGAGGGGCGGCGCTTCTTCGCGACGCTTCGCGAGGGTCGCATCATCGACCAGCAGGTCGATGCTGCGTCTGCTCACGCTCAGGCGAATGCGGTCGCCGTTGCGAACCAGCGCCAGGGGACCGCCAATCGCCGACTCCGGCGTGACGTGCAAGACGATGGTGCCGGCGGCCGTGCCGCTCATCCGGCCATCCGAGATGCGGACCATGTCCTTGACGCCCTGGCGTGCCAGTTTGCGAGGAATGGGCAACAGGCCAGCCTCGGGCATGCCCGGTGCGCCCACCGGCCCGATCTGCTTGAGCACGAGAATGTCATCGGCCGTCACATCGAGATCGGCGGCGTCGATGCGCGCGACCATGTCCGGCAAATCTTCAAACACCACCGCTCTGCCCTCATGCTCCATCAGGCGCGGCGCCGCCGCCGACTGCTTGATGATCGCCCCGCCCGGCGCCAGATTGCCGCGCAGCACGGCCAGACCACCCTCGGCAAAAATCGGCTGCGCGAAGGGTCGCACGACCGTCTGCGGGAACGGCGCGGGTGCGCGCTCGAGCTCTTCGCCCAATGTGCGCCCGGTCACCGTCAAGGCATCGAGATGCAGCAGCGGACGCAGTTCTCTGAGCACGGTGGCCAGCCCGCCCGCGGCATGCAGGTCTTCCATGTAGTGCTGGCCCGAGGGCTTGAGATCGACCAGCACCGGCGTCTCGCGGCCGAAACGATCGAGCTGGTCGAGATCGACATCGATACCCAGGCGGCCCGCCACCGCGGTGAGATGAATGAGCGCATTGGTCGAGCCGCCGATCGCCAGCAGCACCCGGAACGCGTTCTCGAACGCCGCCGGCGTGAGCACCCGGTCGGGTGTAATTCCGGTCCCGACCAGCGCGACCGCCTGGGCGCCGGTCTGCTCGGCAATTCGGATGCGGTCGGCACTCACCGCGGGCGCGCTGGCGCCGCCCGGCACCATCATGCCCAGCGCCTCCGCGATGCAGGCCATGGTGCTGGCGGTACCCATCACCGAACAGGTGCCGACGGTGGGAACCAGCTGACTATTGACCGCGGCAATCGCTTCTTCGTCGATCTCGTCGGCGCGAAAATTCGCCCAGTAGCGTCGTCAATCGGTGCAGGCGCCGACCCGGGTTCCCCGGTGCGAGCCGGTCAGCATTGCACCGGTCACCAGTTGGATCGCCGGCAGGCCGGCCGAAGCTGCACCCATCAGTTGCGCTGGCACCGTCTTGTCGCAGCCGCCGATCAGCACCACCGCATCCATGGGCTGCGCCCGAATCATCTCCTCGGTATCGATCGACATCAGGTTGCGCAGGTACATGCTGGTAGGCTGCGCGAAACTTTCGTGGATGGATATGGTGGGAAAGTCCATCGCCAGCCCGCCGGCCAGCATGATCCCGCGCTTGACGGCCTCAATGAGTTGCGGCGCATTGCCGTGGCAGGGGTTGTAGGCGCTGCCGGTATTCACCACGCCCACGATCGGCCGCGTGAGGGCGTCGTCGGTGTAGCCTGCTCCCTTGATGAAGGCTTTGCGAAGAAACAGCGAAAAACCTTCGTCGCCGTAGCTGGTAAGGCCTTTTCGCATGCCGCCGCGGGATTTCGAATCGTTCATATTGTGATGCCCTGACTTTTGTCGAGAACGACTGAATTATTGATAATTTGGCCGATGATAACCCCCTCCCGTCCGCGCAAGAGCGCCCCCGCCTCCGGCCAACCCAGGCCCGCCGTCGGCCCACGCAACCGGCACGTCACAGGCCGTGTGCTGGCGGTGTCAGGACTCCTCGAAGAAAGCATCGTGCCGGGCCGACTGCACCCGCTCGAAAGGCTGGTCGAGGACCACCTGTACGCGCGTTTCGCGCTTTAGGAAATTGTCGGAGTTGCAGTCGTTCTGTGCCGAGCACGTACGTGAGCTTTATGAGACCCGAGCGCTGCTCGAGGAAGGCCACCGGCGCCGGCTGGTGCGCCTGTAACGCGAGCACCTGAAGCCGTCGCGAGATCTGTATCTGCGCCTCAAGCGCGGCAGTCGCACGAGCAGGTCGCTCCGATCCGGCCCGAGTACGCTTGGCCTGTGGGCCAATGCGCGGACCGGATTCAATGTCGACAGATTCCTAGACGCTGCGGTGCTCCAGCAGATAGCGCGCACGGTCGGATTGACCGAGCGCCAGGCGCAGCCAGGGCAGCACGGCCTCGAGCGTGGCGTGCAGGGTATAGGGCGGATTGATGACGAACACGCCGCTGCCGAACATGCCGAACCCGTCTTCGTTCGGCTCGCTGACCGTCAGGGTGGCATGCAGCCAGCTCTTGGGGGCGATGCGCTGCAGTCGGCTGGGCAGGTGGGCTGATGCCGAACGGCGAACGATCGGGTACCACACCATGTAGACACCTTCGGCGAAACGACCGACGGCATCGCGGATGCTGGCAATCACCTTGCCGTAGTCACCGACCAGTTCGTATGACGGATCCATCAGCACCAGACCGCGACGGCTCGAGGGCGGCACCTGGCTCTTGAGTGCCTCGAAGCCATCAGCCAGCACCACCTGGGTGGTACGCGAATGACCGAAATGCGCCGCGAGCAGCTTGTAATCGCTGCTGTGCAGCTCGAACAGGCGCATCTGATCCTGCGGGCGCAGCAGCGCCTGCGCGATGGCCGGCGAGCCGGGGTACTGAACCAGCTCGCCGTCAGGGTTGAACTGGCGGATCAGCGCCAGGTACTCGGCCACTGCGGCGGGGCCGTCCTTGCGATCCCACAAGCGGGCAATGCCGTGTTCGAACTCGCCGGTTGTCTGCGAGAAGCGGTCACCAAGCAGGTAAGCGCCGGCGCCGGCATGGGTGTCGATGTAGCGGTAGGGTTTGTCTTTGGCGCTCATGTGCCCAAGCACCTGGGCAAGCACCAGGTGTTTGAGCACGTCGCCGTGATTGCCGGCGTGAAAGCCGTGTCTGTATGCGAGCATTGCTGGATTTTACGCTAGGTCTGCTGTTCGGCACGCTGACAGCCTACCCGCTCCCGCTTTCAGGCCGCCCGCAAGAACAGTGTCACCAGCGCATCTGGCCCCGCCTGCCGGCTCCAGTGTCCGTGAACCGAGGGATCGAAACTCGCACCGGTCGGCAGGGCGTCGGCCGAGAAAAAATGCTGCCCCGGCGAAAAGACCCGGCTGCTGCCGTCCTGCAGACCGATCTCCATCTGCCCGCGCAGGATGAAGACCCATTGGGGCGCGAGGGTGCAGTGGAACTGGCTGCGAAACCCCAGTGGACTCTCGCGCAACTGATAACCACCGCTCGCGAAGACCCGCGACAATCGCGACTGCGGTGAACCTTCGTCGAGCGGGATCGCTTCATCGCGGAAACGCGCGCGGCCGTGCGCATCGGTGAACAGCACCACGCGTGTGAATTCAGCCATGTATGTAAACTCCCCTGACAGTCTGTTGCACATCAGGAAGCATCATGCCACCGCGTCATCCGATCGAAGAGGCCTTCGAGTACCTGTTCCCCCTCTACGAGATGGCGCGGACCAGATACCTGCTGATCGAAAATCCCGGCAATCCAAGACGTCAGCCGCCGGGGGGCATCAACCATAGGCGGCTGCTGGCCGACCACCGCGCTCGCGCCGTGACCACGCCCAACAACGACACGCTCTATTCGTCGAGCTGGCTCGATTTGGCCAGCGCGCCAATCGTACTGAGCGTGCCGGCCTTCGGCGAGCGCTACTGGTCGGTGGCGATGATGGACATCTTCACCAACAATTTCGCGATGCTGGGCAGCCGCCTGAGCGGCGGCGGGCCGCTGCAGGTCATGGTTGCAGGCCCGGATTGGCAGGGCACGTCGCCGAAGGGCTTGCGTCTGATCAGATCGCCTTCCAACGACGTCTGGCTGCTGGGCCGCTGGCTGGTCGACGGGCCGCACGACCTCGAGGCGGTGCATGCGCTCCAGGACGCGATGCGCATCGAGATCCTGACACCCGGGCGGGTCCCGATCGCGCAGAAGATCGAACCCGTAAAATCGTCTGATCCGGCGAACTTCCTCGCTGTCGTCAACGAGATGCTGGGCCGCAACCCCGCGCCGGCGGCACATGGTGCAATGCTGGCCCGATGGGCTGGCGTGGGCGTGCATCCCGGCGCCACCAGCGCCTGGGAAGGCCTGTCGGACGAGACCCGGTCGCAATGGCTCGAACGGATGGCCGCGGTGCATCGGCCCCTGCAAGCCGGCTTCGGAGCGGGCAGTCGGCGAGTGGGCGGCTGGCTCTATCCACCGGCGTTCGTCGGTGCCTTTGGCGACCATTTTGCGGTCCGAGCAGCAGTCGCCCTGGGCGGTCTGGGTGCGCTGGAACCCGCCGAGGCGCTCTATCTGGGCCTGGACAAGGGGCCAGACGACGAACCGCTTCACGGATCGCGACGCTATCGACTGCGCGTGCCGGCTGACGGCATCGCGACGGATGCGTTCTGGTCCCTGTCGATGTACGAAATCTTCCCCGACGGGCGCCTGTTTTTTGTCGACAACCCGATCAAGCGCTATGCGGTGGGTGACCGGACACGAGACCTGAAGCGCAATGCCGACGGCTCAATTGATCTGTGGATTCAGCACGAACAGCCAGGCCCCGATGATCAAGGCCTGGTCAATTGGCTGCCGGCGCCGGCAAAGGCATTTCAGTTGACACTGCGCGCCTACCTGCCACGCGAGACGCTCATGGCGGGCGCCTCGCCACTGCCCAGCATCGAAACGGTGAGCTGACCGGAGAACCGCCGGCCGAGCAAGCGGCTGCCCGACGCCGCGGCGGCTGTGGAGAGCAGTCGACGCAAATCGCGGCCGCGTCGACCACTGGCTTCGTCAGTTGAACATGATCACGTTGCGAGCCACGCCGCCGGTCTTGAGCGCCGCGAAACCCTCGTTGATCTGCTCGAGCTTCAGGCGCCCCGAGAGCAGAGTGTCGAGATGCAGACGACCCTGCTGGTAAAAATCGATCAGGCGCGGCATGTCGGTGCGGAACCGGTTGGAACCCATCAGCGAACCCTGAATGCGGCGCTCGCGCAGGAAATCGACCCCGTGCAGTTCGATCTTGGTCCCCACCGGGATCATGCCGATCACGGTGGCGGCGCCGCCCGGGCGCAGCATGCTGAAGCACTGCTCGGTGGTCTGCTTCAAGCCGATGCACTCGAACGAGTAGTGAACCCCGCCGCTGGTCATGTCCATGACGCGCTTGACGACATCGTCGCCGTTGGCATCGACCACATCGGTAGCGCCGAACTTGCGCGCCAGTTCCAGCTTGAAGGGGTCTTTGTCGATCGCGATGATGCGGCCCGCGCCGGCGATGAACGCCGCATTCAGCGCGGACAGGCCGATGCCGCCGCAGCCGACCACCGCCACCGTGCTGCCCGGCTCGACTTTGGCTGTGTGAACGATCGCGCCATAACCGGTCACCACACCGCAGCCGATCAGCGCGGCCAGGTCCAGGGGCATCTCGGGCTTCACCTTCACCAGAGCGTGCTCATGCACCAGCATCTGCTCGGCGAACGACGACAGGTTCAGGTACTGGTTCAGGTGCTCGCCCTTCCAGCGCAGACGCTTGGCCTTGCCCGGCCCCAACTTGACGTCGGTGTTCTGGCAGATCGACATGTGGCCGCTCAGGCAGTACTCGCACTGGCCGCAGAACACCGACAGGCAGGTGATGACGTGATCGCCAGGCTTGACGTAGGTGACGTCGCTGCCGACTGCTTCGACGACGCCGGCCGATTCATGGCCAAGAATGGTGGGGACCGGTGTGGGGTACTTGCCTTCGATGAAATGCAGATCGCTGTGGCAGATGCCGGCGGCGGCGGTTCTGATAAGAACCTCGCGCGCTCCGGGCTTGTCGATCTCGACATTCTCGATGGTGAGCGGCTGGTTCGGCGCGTGAAAAACGGCTGCCTTCATGGGGTCTCCAGAATTGAGTGGTTGCGAGGAGTACGAGCGTCAGCCCGGGATACGGACCGGCAGCGCGGTGAAGCCGTGCACAAAGTTCGAGAATGTGCGCTCGGGCTCGCCGGCCAGCTCGATCACCGGGAAGCGCTTGAGGATTTCTTCCCAGAGAATCTTGAGCTGCAGTTCGGCCAGCCGATTGCCGACGCAGCGGTGAATGCCGAAGCCGAACGAGATGTGCTGGCGCGGACGGGCGCGGTCGATGATGAATTCATCGGCTCGCTCGATAGCATCGCCATCGCGATTGCCCGACAGGTACCACATCACCACCCGATCGCCCTTCTTGATCTGCTTGCCGGCCAGTTCCACGTCGGCGACCGCGGTGCGGCGCATGTGCGCCAGCGGGGTCTGCCAGCGGATGATCTCGGGCACCAGGCTCGCGATCAGATCGGGCCTCGCGCGCAGCTTGGCGAACTCGCCAGGATTATTGAGCAGTGCGTGGAGCCCACCCGACATCGAGTTGCGGGTGGTGTCGTTGCCGCCCACGATCAGCAGCACCAGGTTGCCGAGAAATTCCCGGGGATCCATGTTCCGGGTGGCCTCGGCGTGGGCCATCATCGAGATGAGGTCATTCTTGGGCGGCGCATTGACGCGCTCGTTCCAGAGTCGGGTGAAGTAGGCCAGGCACTTCATCAGCTCGGCGGTGCGTTTCTCATCGGAATCGATCGGGCCGCCGGCGGTGAGGTCGGCAGTCGCCACGTCAGACCAGTAGGTGAGCAGGTGCCGGTCCTCGAACGGAAAATCGAAGAGCGTCGCGAGCATCATTGTGGTCAGCGGTATCGAGACCTGATCGACCCAGTTGAAGACTTCGTTGCGCGGCAGCCCGTCGAGCACCTTGCAGGCGCGCTCGCGGATCGTCGCCTCCATCTGGGCCAGACTGGTCGGCGCGACAATCGGGCTGACGGTTCTGCGCTGCTCGTCGTGACGCGGTGGATCCATCGCAATGAACATCGGCCGGCGGTGGCCTTCGGGCACATCGCGGATGTTGATTCCGCCCAGGTGGACATCGGACGAGTAGGTCTGGTGATTGACCTCGACCTGCATGATGTCTTTGTACTTCGTCACGGACCAGTAAGCGCCGAAGCGGCTATCCTGGCAGTAATGCACCGGATCATCGCGACGCAGCCGTTCCAGGTAATGGCCGATCACGTCGTCCTGGAACAGCTTGGGATTGCTGACGTCGATCTGTTCGAGCGGCAGCGAAAACGCCGTGTGACGCGCGGCATCGATGGTTACCTTGTCCATGTCGGTTCCTGTGACGAGTGTTGAGGGACGCTCGGGATCGCGCCCGAAATCAGTGCTGGCCCTCAGGCAGTTCGACCACCAGACCATCGAGCGCTGCCGTCATGTGGATCTGGCAGGACAAGCGGGAGTTGTCCCTGGTCACGGCGGCGAAACTGAGCATGCTCTGCTCCATGTCGGTCCGGTCGCCGGTCTTGGCGAGCCAGGCGGGATCGACATACACATGACAGGTGGCGCACGCGCACTCGCCGCCACAATCGGCATCGATGCCGGGAACCGCGTTGTCGACCGCACCGCGCATGACCGAATTCCCGACCGGGACGTCGACCTCGTGACGGGTTCCGCTGTGCTCGATAAAAATGACCTTGGGCATCGACTGTTCCTTTGAATGAAATCTGATGATGGCTATTGTGACGCCGCAGGCGCCGCAGCGGGCGCCGCGGGTTCGATGATCTGTTTGACCGACAAGGTCATGTCGGCGATACGGGCGGGATCCAGTACCTGGCGGGCCGCCACCCATTGGCGAGCCGCGACGAATTCAGGGGCGCTGTTCACGGCCTCGACCGTCTGCAGACAACCACTGGCATCGAGGTGGAACACCGCGAATTTTCCGGTGGCGGTGTCGCCCCGCACAACCCGCCGGACGACGTCAAATGGCATGCCGGCGATCTGCAGGCGAATATTGTACTGATCGGACCAGAACCACGGCACTTCCGCCTTGGGAGCCGGCTTGGCGCAGATGTCGGCCGCCGCCTGTTTGGCCTGCTCCAGCGCATTGGGCACGCTTTCCAGGCGCACCGACCGGCCGTAACGAGGCACTGGGCGCTGCGTGCAATCGCCGATCGCATACACGGCGGGGTCAGCAGTTCTGGCGCTCTCGTCCACCACGATGCCATCGCGGCAGAGCAGTCCGGCAGCGGCCGCCAGAGCGTCATTGGCCAGCGCCCCGATACCGACGACAGCAAGATCGCAGTCGAACACACGGCCATCAGCGAGCTGCACGGCGGTGACAGCGCCATCGCGCGCCTGAAAAGCCACGACCGACGCGCCCAGCACCACCGACACGCCATGCGCGGCGTGACATTCGGCAAAAAATTTCGAAAGGGCTTCGCTGGCCACCCGCGCCAGCAGCCGGGCCTCGCGCTCGATGACCACCACTTCGGCGCCCAGCGCGCGCGCCGACGCCGCGACCTCGAGGCCTATGTAACCACCGCCGACGACGGCCAGCCGCCTGCCAGGTCCGAGTGCGGCCTTGATGCCTTCGGCATCGGCAGCTGTCCGCAATTCCAGTACGCCTTGGCTCGCCACGCCAGGGACCACCAGCTTGCGCAGCCGCGAACCGGTGGCAAAGACCAGCTTGTCGTAAGCCAGCTGCGAACCATCGTCGAGGCTCACCAGCCCCGCCTCGCGATCGATGGCAACGACCTTGCGCGACAAACGCAGGTCGATCGACTTGTCGGCATAAAACGCCAGCGGCCGCAGCAGCAGATCGTCTGAACCGGCCTCGCCCTTGAGCCAGGCCTTGGACAATGGCGGGCGCTGATAGGGCGGCAGCGGTTCTTCGCCGATCAGCGTGATCGGGGCGGCGTACCCGCCCTGCCGCAACGCCGCCGCCAAGGCACCCGCGGCATGGCCCGCCCCAACGACTACAACCCCTTTGGACATCGTGGCTCGCTCAGGCAGGCAGACGGATCGGCAGCGACGTGAAGCCGTGCACGAAATTGGAGAAAGTTCGTGTCGGTTCACCCGCGAGTTCGATCACCGGGAATCGCTTGAGAATTTCTTCCCACATGATCTTGAGCTGCAGCTCGCCCAGCCGGTTGCCGACGCAGCGATGAATGCCGAAACCGAACGAGATGTGTTGACGCGGGCGGGCGCGGTCGATGATGAACTGATCGGGGTTCTCGATCGACTCGCCGTCGCGGTTGCCCGACAGGTACCACATCACCACCTTGTCGCCCTTCCTGATCTGCTTGCCGCCCAGCTGCGCGTCGGCCACGGCAGTGCGCCGCATGTGGGCCAGCGGGGTCACCCAGCGGATGATCTCGGGAACCATGCTCGAGACCAGCGCCGGATTGGCCCGCAGCTTGGCGAATTCGCCGGGATTTTGCAGCAGCGCGAGCAGCCCGCCGCTGATCGAATTGCGGGTGGTGTCGTTGCCGCCCACGATCAGCAGGGTGAGATTGCCCAGAAACTCCTTGGGTTTCATGTCGCGGGTGGCCGGCGAGTGCGCCATCATCGAAATGAGATCGTTGCGCGGCGGCTGGTTGACCCGCTCGTTCCAGAGACGCGTGAAGTAAGTCAGGCATTTGCCGAGTTCTTCCAGGCGCTGCTCTTCTGTGGTGATGGCACCGCCGGATGTCAGGTCCATGGTCGCGACATCAGACCAATAGGTGAGCAGATGACGGTCTTCGAAAGGGAAGTCGAACAGCGTGGCCAGCATCTGGGTGGTGAGCGCGATCGAGACTTCCTGAACCCAGTCGAAGGTCTGGTTGCGCGGCAGCCCATCCAGGATGGTGCAGACTCGCTGGCGGATGGTTTCTTCCAACAGCGCCAGGTTGCCGGGCGCAACGATCGGGCTCACCGTCTTGCGCTGCTCGTCATGCTTGGGCGGATCCATCGCGATGAAGCTGGGTCGACGGAATTCCATCGGGCGATCGAGGATGGTGATGCCACCCGCGAAGGCATCTGACGAATAAATGCCGTGGTTGACCTCCACCTGCATGATGTCCTTGTACTTGGTCACCGACCAGTACGGACCAAAGCGGCTGTCCTTGCAGTGATGCACCGGATCGTCGCGACGCAGGCGCTCGAAGTAGTGCCCGACCGTATTGTCCTGAAACAGCCTGGGGTCGCTGACATCGATCTCGTCGAGCGGCAGCGAGAAAGCCCGGTGGCGGGCAGCATCGATCACAACCTTGTCCATCTCGGGCACTCCTGATTATTCTGGCTTGCGCAATTTAATGCATTCATATTAAATCGGCAATCAAATATGGCGACTGTCGATATTGCAATGCAGCATGGCTGTGGGTCCCACGATCCGCGCAGCAATCGCACCGTCCAGACAATACTCGACGCGGCCGAGCGCCTGTTCGCTGAACGCGGCGTCACTCAGGTATCCATGCGTGAAATCGTCCGCGAAAGCGGGCAGCGCAACTCATCTGCCGCGAAGTATCACTTCGGCACTCGCGAGGCTTTGATCGTCGCGGTGGTCGAGCGACGCATGGCCACCATCAATGAACTGCGCCACCGCCGGCTCGATCAGCTCGAGCGCGCAGGAACGGGCGCCGATCTGCGCGCAGTGATGCTGGCCACGGTCAGCGTCGTGGCCGATCAGGTGCGCAGCACGGACTGGGGCAGCCGCTATGTCCAGATCGTCGCCCAACTGGCGCAGTGGCCGACCGACTCACCCGAAACCCAGATCGATCCGGCTCACATGAGCGCGATGAGCCGTGTCGATTCAATGGTTCTGGCGTGTGTGCCTGCGCTTTCCCGCGTACTGCTGCAGCGCCGAATGCAGATGATCCGCGGGTACACCGCCTACACCTTGAGTGGCTGGATCCGATTGAACGGCGCGGTGACGCCAGTCAACGCCCGCGCCTTCAATCAGCAGGTCGACATCCTGGCAGACTTCCTGGCGGCCGGTCTGAGCGGGCCGGCGCCCGCTGCTGCCAGCGCCCGCGCCAGACTCCGCCTGCGCTCGCGTCAGCCAGCGCTGGCTGGCGACGCCAGCTTGAAGAAGGCATCGACTGCCACAACGCCCTGACCGGCAGGCAGAACAATCAGCGGATGGATGTCGATCTCGGCAATAGAATCTTGGAGATCGATCGCGAGCGCGGCCACGCTATCTATGCCGAGGGCTGGAAGGCGGTCACTTCCCATAAGCCGGACGCGCCGTTCGAGGACCTGCTGCCCGCCGACTTCCCCGAAACCCGCGGCGTCGCCGCCGCCCCCTGGTGGCGGGAAGTCGTCGGCGCAGACTGGCGCCATCCCGACGGACCGCAAAGCAATCTGCTCGGGCAGCGCAATCACCCTCCGCCACGGCCACTGTGCGCTGGCGACCGCCGGCAGCTTCGAGCCCAATGGATTTGGCCCGCACCACATGGTCGGCAATAGCTGGAAGTGGTGCGCCCACTGGTTCGATGGCGGCTAAGGCCTTCATTTCGGCCGCTGAAGAATCGCTTCACGACCCAGCGATGGCGCGGCGGGCGCTACTGTCGGCCCGCCTGTTCCGGGACCAAGGGCCACGTCTATGGTCTGCTGCGCCGGCTCAATCAAGTCCCTCTGCCGCAGACCTTGATCGCACTCGAAGCGGCCCAGCTGCTCGAAATCCCGGAAGATTGCCTTCGAAGCGTGCTCGAACGCAATCCCGCGCTGTGGAAGGCGTTTGCGATCGAGATGGCCGCAACCCTGGGCGTCACCTGTCAAACTGTGAACCGCGAGTTGCAGGCGCTCATCCGGTCGGGGGTTGTGAGCCAGGAATACGGCCGGGTAACGATCAACCAGCCGGACGAACTGCGCCGGCTGGTAGAGGATCTGGACAGCCTGTCCGGGACCGCCACACTCCCCTCATTGAACACCATGGAGGGAGATTGACGCGCCGAAGCCTTACGCACCCGGAACCCGCAACGCGGCGCATCTCTGCGACACGATTTCCGCGAGAATCACGACGGCTGGCCTGACCTGGTTGAGATATGCAACACCCTGGCCGACCTTTGAATGACGCCCGCCGGGTCGCCGCCCGGGGCTTGATGGAGTGAAAATATGAACGAAGTACTGTGCGAGCGCCACGACGGTTGGGCCGAAGTCATCTTCAATTGGCCCGATCGCCGCAACGCGATCGATGGTCCGCTGGCCGAAGGCATGCTTTCGACCCTGCTGGCGCTCAACGCCGACGACTCGATCCGCGCGCTCGTGCTGCGTGGCGCCGGCTTTCCGCCGCAAGGGCCGTCGCGCATCACCCGCACCCGATCCGCAGGCACGCCGTCATGAAAAATGCTCTGTCGAACAAGACCCGCCTGCCCCGGCTCTCACCGGCTGAACTCGAAGCGCTGTGCCTGCGCGTTCGCCAGTTCATCGATGACGTCGTGATTCCGCACGAAGACACGTCGAAGTCGCACGATGTCGAGTGGCTGGATCAGATCACACGCGAACTGCGTGTCCAGGCCCAGGCTCGCGGCCTGGTCGCGCCGCAGTTGGCCACCGAACTGGGCGGCATGGGCCTGAATTGGACCGAATGCGCCCGCGTCTTCGAGCAGGCCGGCCGCAGCGTGCTGGGGCCCGGCGCAATGGGCTGCGCCGCCCCCGACCAACCCAACGTCGACACGCTGCTGCACCTTGCTTCGCCGGGGCAGCGCGAGCGCTGGCTCGCCCCGCTGCTGAGCGGCGAGATCCGTTCGGCCTTTGCAATGACCGAGCCGGCGCCGGGCGCAGGCTCCGACCCCCGCATGATCCGCACCACCGCGCGCCGCGCCGGCGACGGCTGGATCCTCGACGGCCACAAGTGGTTCATATCGGGCGCCTGCGGGGCAGCCTTCGCGATCGTGGTGGCTCGAGCACCGCAGGGCGTTTCCTGGTTCCTGGTCGACACCGCCAACCCAGGTTGGGAACTGGTCCGCAACATCCGCTCGATCGACGGCTTCGCCCATGGCGGCCACGGTGAAATCAAGCTGAACAACTGCCGCGTGAGCGACGACGCGCTGATCGGCGAACCAGGCAAAGGCTTCGACTACGGCCAGCTCCGCCTTGAAGGTGCGCGGCTCTTTCACTGCATGCGCGGCACCGGCATGGCGGCCCGCGCGATGGAGATCGCCCAGCACTATGCAACGCATCGCGAATCGTTCGGCGCGCCGCTGATCGACCACCAGCTGGTGCAGGCAATGGTCGCCGACGCCCACATCGATCTTTATGCCGCACGGCTGATGACCAGCGACGTGGCGCGCCGGCTCGACGAAGGCGATTCGATCAGGCACTACGGCTCGATGGCGAAAGTGTTTGTCAGCGAGGCGCTCAACCGCATCGCCGACAAGGCGGCACAGATGACCGGCGCGCTCGGCATGTCCGAAGACACGCCGATATCGGTCATTGTGCGCAAGCTTCGGCCCTTCCGAATCTACGACGGCGCCTCCGAGGTCCATCGGGCCGCGATCGGCAAACGCATCTTTCAGCGGAGCATCCAGCCATGAGCCCCACCATCGACCTGGAAGCCTTTCGCGCCAAGGTGACGAGCTTCCTGGGAATGACTGCATAAGACACCGGCG